>JBOHMK010000108.1:0-2245 GCA_050730115.1 Acetobacteraceae bacterium | reverse complement strand
CCGCCAATATTGCGCTCGGGCGGCATCTCGAGCCGGCGCGCGGGGTCTATGCGGTTTCCGTTCGTCTGCCCGACGGCGCAGACGTGCCCGGGGTTGCCAATATCGGGCGCCGGCCGACCGTCGGCGGCGGGCCGGAAAGCCGGCTGGAAGTGCATCTTTTCGATTTCACCGCCGAGCTTTACGGGCAGGACCTTGCGGTTGCGCTCAGGGCTTATCTCCGGCCCGAGCGGCGCTTCCCGGACTTGGCCGCACTCCGCACGCAGATCGCCTCCGATGCCAGAGAGGCGCGGCGGCTGCTTGACCGTGCGCTTCCCGCCTCTTCATAGTCTCTCGATGATGCGCCTCTCCGCTCGAATTACCGTCCCGGCCCGGAGCTGACGGGCCGGGAAACTGCGAGGCTGCTCGCAGGATGCAATTCTGTGGTCGCGCGGCCTCAACGGTCCGGTGCGACCTATCCAAAGCGAACCATCCGGCCCAACCGAACCATCCGGAACATGCAATGACCGAGCGTAGAGACGATTACCGTGACACCGTGTTCCTGCCCTCGACCCCTTTCCCGATGCGGGGGGATCTGAAGCGTGCCGAGCCCAAGCTGATCGCACGCTGGGAGGAACGGCACCTGTGGGCAGCGAAGCGGAGAGCAAGCACGGGGCGGCCCCTCTTCATCCTGCATGATGGACCTCCCTATGCCAACGGGCATCTGCACATCGGTACCGCGCTCAACAAAATTCTGAAGGACCTGGTGAACCGGGCCCGGCAGATGGCCGGATTCGACGCTCTCTACATTCCCGGCTGGGACTGCCATGGCCTGCCGATCGAATGGAAGATCGAAGAGCAGTACCGCGCCGAGGGCCGGGACAAGGACGCCGTCCCGGTGATCGATTTCCGCGCCGAATGCCGCGGCTACGCCGAGAAGTGGATGGCGATCCAGGCCGAGGAGTTCCGCCGGCTCGGCGTTGCCGGCGACTGGGCCAATCGGTATGCGACGATGGATTATCCCTCCGAGGGCGCGATCGCTGCCGAGATCGGCAAATTCCTGCTCTCGGGCGCGCTGTATCGCGGATTGCGGCCGGTGATGTGGAGCCCGGTCGAAAAGACGGCGCTCGCCGAGGCAGAGATCGAGTACCACGACCACAAGAGTGATACCATCTTCGCCCGCTTCCCGCTGAGCGCTGCCGGCGGCGGAGAGCCGCTCTCCGAAGACCTCGAGGGCGCGGCGGTCGCGATCTGGACCACGACACCCTGGACCATCCCCGGCAATCGCGCGATTGCCTGTGGCCCGGACTTCGACTACGCGCTGGTGCACGTGGATGCGGCCATGTCCGGCGCCCTGGTGCGGCGGGGCGAGAAGTTTCTGATGGCACTCTCGCTGCTGCCTGCGTTTTGCGGCGAGGCCGGTATCGCCGCGCATCACGTCATTCGCGTCTTCAAGGGCCACGAGCTGGTGGGCATGGTTTGCCGCCACCCGCTGCACGGGCGAGGCTACGAGTTTCTGGTGCCGGTATACGCGGCCGATTTCGTGACCACCGACCAGGGCACCGGCTTCGTGCATATCGCCCCCGGCCATGGCGAAGAGGATTTTGCTCTCGGCCGCGCGCACGGGCTCGAGACACCCGACACCGTGGGCCCGGACGGCACCTTCAATCCATGGGTGCCGCTGTTCGCCGGCGTGCACGTCTATAAAGCCACGGCGCCGATTGCCGCGGCGCTCACGACTGCCGGGACGCTGATCGCCCGCAGCAGCCTCACGCATTCCTATCCGCATTCGTGGCGATCGAAGGCGCCGCTGATCTTCCGTGCGACTCCGCAATGGTTCATCCGCATGGACGGACCCGAGCAGATCCGCGCCAAGGCGCTGGCAGCAATCGCGGAGACCCATTTCGTGCCGGCGCAGGGCCGCACCAGGCTCGCCAGCATGATGGCCGCGCGTCCGGACTGGTGCATTTCACGCCAGCGGAGCTGGGGCGTGCCGATCCCGGTGTTCGTCGAACGACGAACGGGCGAGCCGCTGCGCGACCCCGACGTGGTCGCGCGGGTGGTCGAGGCGTTCACAGCCGAAGGTGCCGACGCCTGGTACGCCTCGCCGCCGGGACGTTTCTTGGGCCCTGGTCGCGATCCGGCGGAGTACGAGCAGGTCGGCGATATCGTCGATGTGTGGTTCGAGTCCGGTTCCACCCACGCCTTCGTTCTGGAGGCCCGCGGTCTTCCCTGGCCCGCCGATCTCTATCTCGAAGGCTCGGACCAG
>JBOHMK010000107.1:0-3316 GCA_050730115.1 Acetobacteraceae bacterium | reverse complement strand
TGCTGGTCGGCGCGCCCGCCGGCTCGACCCGCGTGATGGCGATCGCCGCCTATCATGCGGCGTACGAGCAGTACGATTATTCGATGGGCTCCGCGATCGCCATGATCATGGCGTTCGTGCAGGTCGTCATCGTGGTTCTGATCCTGAAAGCGCAGAGCCGATTTTATCGTGGGCCCGCAACCGGCGGTAAAGGCTGAGCCGGATGCAGGGCGGTGCCGCCATCGGCCATCGTGTCTGGCGAACGATCGTCTGGCTCCTGACGGCGCTCTTCATCTTCAATCTGGCACTCCTGATCGCCAGCGTGGTGCTCGATTCGCTCGCCAGCCGCTGGCTCGGCACCTGGCTCCCCGTCGGCTACACCGCCAACTGGTACGGCTCGGCCTGGGATGAGTTCCAGTTGGGCTCGGTGCTGATCGTGACCCTCGAGGTCGTCATCGCGGTGCTGCTGATCTCGGCATTGCTCGGCGTGCCGGCCGCCTATGCACTGGCCAGGCGCGAGTTCCCCGGCAAGCGCGCCGCCCTCTTCATCTTCCTGCTGCCGCTGATCGTGCCCCCTTTCACCTACGGCATCCCGCTCGCCTCGGTGCTCTATCGTTTCGGGTTCGGCGGCACGCTCTCGGGCGTCGTGCTCGCCAATCTCGTGCCCGCCGTTCCATTCGTGATCTTCGTGCTGGTGCCCTTCGTCGAGCAGATCGACCCGCGCGTCGAGGCCGCGGCGCGGGTCCTCGGCGCCCGCACCGGGAAACTCTTCCGCCATGTCCTGCTGCCCCTCCTCGCTCCCGGGATTCTCGCCTCGCTCGTGCTCGTGCTGGTGCGCACGATCGGCCTCTTCGATCTGACGTTCCTTACCTCCGGCCCCGGCACGCAGACGCTGGTCGTCGCACTCTATTACGCGGTGTTCGCACCCGGTGTGCGGGCCAACCAGTCGATCGACGAGATGGCGGTCGTCTATATGCTGGTCAGCCTGTTCTGCCTGCTGATCGCGCTCCGCTTCGTCGACCCGACCCAGATCGTCGGCCGTGCCGCGCGCCGCACCAGCTGAAAAGGGCGCAGCCCCGCCTCGGGCTCATTCGGCCCTGGTGCTGGCGCGGCGGCAGCGGCTCAGCGACCAGCTCTACGGCCAGATTTTCGAGCAGATCACCTCAGGCCGGCTCGGCGAAGGGGAGCGTTTGCCCCCCGAGATTGCCCTCTGCCGCACCTTCGGCGTGTCGCGCCCGGTGGTGCGCGAGGCCCTGCAGCGGCTCGGGGCCGATGGCCTCATCCGCGCCCGCCAGGGGTCCGGCACCTACGTCATGGCGCGGCCGGCCGCGCGGGTCGCGGAATTCGCCGATCCCGGAGAGATCTCGGGCTATCTCCGCTGCATGGAGGTCCGGATCGTGATCGAGGCCGCCGCCGCGCGTTATGCCGCCGAGCGTCGCAGCGCCGCAGCACTCGAGCGGATCGCGGCTGCGCATCGCGAATTCACCGCCGCGACCGCAAAGGGCGTCATTCCGCCCGCGACCGACGTCGCCTTCCACCATGCCATCGCCGCCGCCAGCGGCAACGAGTTCTTCCTGGCACTCCTCGGGAAACTCGAAGCGGCACTGACCGGCCTGATCACTCTCGGCCTCCGTCTCACCGAGACCGGCGTGAAAAGCCGCGCTGCCCACGCATTCGACGAACACGCCCTCATCCTCGAGGCCATAGCCGCCCAGGACCCCGACGCCGCCGAGACCGCGATGCGCTTCCATCTCAGCCAGTCGCGCCGGCGCATGATCGACCGCAACCGCGACCGTTAGTACCTGGAATCATACTCGGGTGGTACGCGAAGGCCCTTGTGTCTTCTGAAAGTGGCAGAGTGCCGTTTGTGGGTGGCTGATTGACGGACCAGCCACCCACGGCGGACGGAAGCCCGAAGACCCTGAGGTCTTGCAGGCCGTGGGTGAGCAAGGTGCTCCGCCCGCTTTTCTTCCAAGCCCGAACAGTTGCCCGGGCGGGAGCCCGAACCAGCAAGGAAGGGATACGAAGAATGGCACAGATTTCGCCGCATGTCGGCATCGATGTCTCGAAGGATCGCCTGGACGTATCGGTGTTCCCGGGCGAGGTCGCCATTTCGGTGGCGAACAACGAAGCGGGTTGGCGGGAGCTCGGGGAGTGGTGCCTGGAGCTGTCGGTGGTAACGGCCGGATTGGAGGCGTCCGGCGGGTTCGAGCAGGGCGTGGCCCGTGCCCTGCAGCAGCGCGGTCTGACGGTGCGTCTGCTGAATGCGTTTCAGGTCCGGAGCTTCGCGAAGGCGATCGGCAGGTTGGCCAAGAACGATGCGCTTGATGCGGCGGTGATCGCTCGCTTCGTCGCCACCGTGCCCGGCCGCCCGTTGGCTCGGCGCAACCCGGAGCTGGAGCATCTGGGCGCGGTACTGGGCCTGCGTTGCCAACTGGTGGAGCGCCTGGTGGCCGCCACGCACCAGGCCAGTGGGGTCGCCGATCCGATGCTGGGGCGGATGTGTCGGCGCCAGCTCCGCGGCCTGAAGGCCGATATCGTGCTGCTGGATCGCCGGCTGGCCGCGATCGTTGCGGCCGACCCCGGCCTGGCCAAGCGTTATCGCCTGCTCTGCTCGGTCCCCGGCGTGGGGCCGGTGCTGGCGCATACCCTGCTGGCGTGGCTGCCGGAACTTGGTACCATCGGCCGCAAGCAGATCGCGGCCCTGGTCGGCGTGGTGCCGTACGACTTCGACAGCGGCAAGATGAAGGGCAAGCGCTGCATCTGGGGCGGCAGGAGCGAGCTGCGTCGGGTGCTCTACATGGCCGCATTGACCGCGAGCCGGCACAACCCCTTGCTGCGCGCCTTTCGCCAGCGCCTGGACGGGGCCGGCAAGCCGCCCAAGGTCGCGCTCGTCGCCGTAATGCGTAAGCTCCTGGTCACGCTCAATGCGATGCTCAGGGATGGCGAGGAATGGCGGCCGGCGTAATCTCGCCCGCCAGCCACCGCAGCCTCGGGCATCCCTTGGTTCGACTGGCACGCGACCATCCCTTCGTCCCGACCTGCGCTTTGCAAAGGCCGCCGCGCGCAGGGGCGGTCAATGATGGCCGCAGGCCACCGCAGCGCGGCGCGCAGCGTCATTAACCACCCCCAGCACGGTGGCACCATTCGGCACAGTCGGAAGTTTCGATGCCACAACAAAGAACACAGTTGCTCACCCGATACGGCGGTCGATTGCTCCAGCGCCACAGGACGATATTGTGATCGCCACTCGTTGCACCGGGCGCGAAGCTCGGCACGAGAATTCCGGCTTTGCCTTCATCATAAAGCCGCCGTGCGATCTGCCACGAAGGCGGCT
>JBOHMK010000106.1:0-12223 GCA_050730115.1 Acetobacteraceae bacterium | reverse complement strand
GGAGGAAAATCCGCTCCTCCTTGAGGATGAAGTGCTCGCGCCGCGAAAAAGCAAAGTTCTCCCGGGCCTGGGGATCCTGGGCGAGCCGCGCTTTGTAGGCCTCGTAGGCGGCGAGGCTCTCAATGTTGTAGGCGGCATAGGCAGTGGTGAGCGAACCCTCGTGCGGGGCGAAATAGCCGATCAGGTCGGCGCCGTTGCGCGGAATCGCCTGACCCCAGGTCTTGGCGTACTGCTCGAACGGCTCGAGTTTCCCGGGATCGATCTCGTAACGGATGAAGCAGGTGATGGGCATTTTCTGGTCCTTCCGGCCGATTGCCTGACGAGCATAGCGCGAACGGCGGCGGCGTGCTTCGGCCACGGCCGAACCGTCTCCGGCCGGCTCAGTGGCCGAGAAGAGCGCGGACGAATGCGTAGGCGACGATCGGGATCGCGATCAGCACGTAGATGCGGAGCAGGACCAGCAGCAGGACGGTTCCGCGGCCGAGTGGCCGGCGCGGCAACGGGAGCTCGGAGTACCGGGTAAGCTGAGAAGGCTCGAGCGAATCGAGCGCCGGCGGATCATAAGGCATGGTTTCATCCGGGGTCACAGCGGCCGGCGCCGCTCTCGATCCCGCTCCCGCCGCGGTCGGTGAATGGTGGCGGCGCGTGATGTATCCGAACTTCCGAGGCGGAGCGTCAGCCATGCAACAGCCACGGAAAGACGGTGATGACGCCATAGAGGGCACCGACCAGGCAAATCGCGACCACGATGCTGCCCCCGGCAAGATTGGTCGGCCAGCGATTGGCAAGATCGCCCATCAGCTCCCGGTCATTCACCAGCAGGAGGAGAAAGAGCAGTGCCGGCGGCATCAGGAGCGTCGCCAGCACATTGACGGTCAGGGTCATCGCCAGGAGCGGCGCGCCCGGCGTCAGCACCACCAGCCCGGCGATCAACGCCGAGACGATGGCCGCGGCATAGAACCAGCGCCCCTGCGCGAGATCGAGGTTCATGCTGTGGCGCTCGGCGATCGCTTCGGCAAGAGCGTAGGAAGAGCTCGAGGAAATCGTCATCGCCGCGACCAGGCCGGCCTCGATCATCCCGAGCGCGAACAGCGCCGCACCGGCGCCGCCGAGATAAGGTTTGAGCGCGGTTGCAAAGTCGGCCCCGCTTGCAAAGCTCGAGATATCGACGTGCGCGGCGTGGAGCGGTGCCGCCGCGACCACGGTCGCGACCGCTGCGGCGACGGCGAGAACCGCGCCGAGGGCGGTATCGAGCCTGCCATGCGTGAGATCCGCGCGCGTCAGCCCTTTGTCCACGACCGCGCTCTGCTGGAAGAAGATCATCCAGGGTGTCACCGTGGCGCCGATATTGGCGAGGATCAAAGTGAAGAAGACGGCGTCGAGCGGCTCCGGCCGCGGCGACCAGGTCGCGAGGGTGTGCAACAGCGCGGCAC
Organism: Acetobacteraceae bacterium; assembly: GCA_050730115.1. Lineage (GTDB taxonomy): Bacteria > Pseudomonadota > Alphaproteobacteria > Acetobacterales > Acetobacteraceae > JAKAWQ01. The sequence goes on along the minus strand of JBOHMK010000106.1, from coordinate 10,790 downwards.
CGTCCGGGTGCGCAAAGAGGGCCGCCGGGACGAACAGCAGGTTGAAGACGGCTAGCCCCATCGCCGTCCGCTCCCAGGTCGCGTAGCGGCGGAAGGCGAGCGACAGAGCGACCAGCAGCACCCCGATCGCAACCGAAACGACGGCGGGCACGCCGAAATAGAGCCCACCCGCCTGGATCGCGATGAACTCGGTCATCAGGGTGAGCAGATTGCCGAGGACCAGATCGCCCATCGCGAAATAGCCCCAGAAGGGGCCGAAGCGCTGAAAGATCAGCTCGGCATGGCCGCGATGCGTCGCCGCGCCAAGCCTCACCGTCATCTCCTGGACCAGGAAGGCCATCAGGAAGGTCGCGACGATGAAGGGAATGAAGAAGCCGATGCCGTAGGTGGCGCCGGTGGTCGCGTAGGAGACCATGCTCGGGCCGTCATTCTCGCCCAGCATGACGAGCACGCCGGGGCCGAGCAGGAGCCAGATCAGATGGAGCCTGCGGTGAGCCGAGCGGCTCTTCAGAACCCGCCGCCGGTCGTGCGCCCGGAGCAGGTCCTCACGCGTCACCAGCCCCTCGATCAGCTCGGCGGACCCGGCAGGCTCGAGACCCGGAATGTTCTGCCTCATCCTCCTCGCGACCCAGGCGGCGGCGGTCCCAACGGCACCCGTCCCCAGACGAAATGTAGCCTAAGGCACATTCCGGTCAAGAGGCCTGGTTTCCGTGCCCCAGATGGAAGCAGGAGAGCGTACTTCATGGTGGCGCGAAGGCTCCGACTGCTGCTAATGGTAACGTGCAGCAGGAGGAGAAGCGGTGGGACGGATGCCGGCCGTGCAGGACGAGGCGGCCGAGGAAATGCCGGCGGAGCCTGCGCAGGCGCTGCGCTTCGGCAAGGCGCGGAGCGCGCGCTCCGGCACGCTGCGCGAGGATTACGTCGAACTGATCGCAGATCTGCTGGTGGCGCATGGCGAAGCGCGCGCGACCGAGATCGCCAAGCGCCTCGGCGTCACCCATCCGACCGCCGTCAAGGGCATCGCCCGGCTGAAGCGTGAGGGGCTGCTGACCGGACGGCCCTATCGCGGCATCTTTCTCACCGATTCGGGCCGAGCGCTGGCGGAGCGCGTGCGCGCGCGGCACCGGCTGATGGTGGCCCTGCTGCGCGCCGTGGGGGTGCCGGCCGAAGCGGCCGAGGCAGATGCCGAGGGCATGGAGCATTACGCCTCGGAAGCAACGCTCAAGGCCTTCGCCCGATTCCTGAAGCGCCGCGGCTGACGGCGGCGCGGCCAGCGTACTCCATCAAGAAGTTGAACTGACAGCCGCGATCATGCCGCATCGTGATTTCCACCTTGGCAGGTGGCGCCAGCGGGGCGGGCAACGCATTGGCGCCAACTTCGCCGTTCCGGCGGTAGGCGTCAAAACCGTCGTCAGCGGCTCGGATTCGACATTGGTGAGCGTGAAGCCGGTATCGGCCGGCGGCAGGCAGCGGCGGGCAGGGGATGAGAGAGCAGTGCACGGAGTACCGCAACGATGGCGAGTGCTGACCGCCGCATGACGATCCTCGGGGCGTAGCCCGCCCGAAGCGAGACCAGACGCTGCCCTTGAGTGCGGGCGGAGCCGCCGTCCGGGCCGGAGCTTCGATCATCGTCGTGACGGTCCGCAGAGCAGAGATCAAAAGGGCTCGACGAAAGGCCGCAACTCGACTGCGAACGACCATGCCGAGCGGGGCTGAGCGAGCACCGCGAGGTAGGTGCCGGCGATCGCCTCCGGATCGAGCGTGCTCTCGGGCCGCGCCGGCGGGTCGGGCTCTCCGTCCCGCGTGACGGCGCCGTCGATCACGAAATGGGCGACGTGGATGCCCAAGGGTGCGAGTTCGCGGGCGGCACTCTCGGCCAGCCCGCGCAAGGCGAATTTGCCCATGGCGAACGGCGCCGAGCGGGCAAACCCTTTGACGCTGGCGGAGGCGCCGGTGAACAGGATCGCGCCGCGCCGTAGCGGTATCATGCGCCGCGCCGCTTCGCGGGCGACCAGGAAGCCGCCGAATGCCGTCACCTCCAGCGACCGGCGCACCGCTTCGGGATCGAGTTCGGCAAGCGGGCCCCTGAGCCTTCCAGAGGCGTTGTAGAGCACGACCTCCGGCGCCCCGAGCTTGGCCTCGAACGTCGCGAACAGCGCGGCAACGGATTCCGGCCGTGCCGCATCGGCGGCCAAGCAGACCGCATTGGTCTCCGCCGCGAGGGTAGCCAGTTTTTCGACGTTCCGGGCGGCCAGGCCCAAGGCGATGCCCGAAGCGGCGAGGGTGCGCGCCACGGCCGCGCTGATGCCGGAGCCGGCGCCGACAATCAGGGCGGTGCGATAGGGAATGGTGGTCATGCTGGTCCTTTCATGAGAATTCGCTGTTTTCGTCCTGAATGAAACGCTTGTAGTTGTCTTTCTGATCGGATTCACGTGCTCCTGAAATCGCTTCGCGATTTCAGTCAAGCACGATCCGATCTAGCCGACGAACCCTCCCTCGGCGAGGAAGCGGGCTTCCTCGGCGGTGGTGGCGCGCGCCAGCATGGGATTGCGATGCGGGAAGCGGCCAAAGCGGCGGATGACGTCGCGATGCACGACGGCATACTCGAGATACGGCTCGCCCATGCGCCCGGCCAGCAGAACAGAGAAATCCTGATCCGCCAGAGCTTCGGAATGCTCGAAAGGCAGCCAAAAGAAGGTACGCAATTCGGAAGCAACCGCCGACCAATGCTGCGCCGCCTCGGCCTCGCGCGCGTAGAGGCGCGCCAGCGGATCGGTTGCGTACATGTGGGCCGTGCCGCGGAACGCGTTGCGCGGATACTGATCGGTGAGCAGGATCAGCGCGAGCGCACCTTCCGCACTCGTTATCCATCGGTCGCAATGGCGCGCCGCGACCAACAGGTGCAGCTCGAGGAACCGCTCGCGGAACCGCCGGTCGAACTCCGGTTCCTTGGCGAACCATTTATCAGGACCGGCCTCGCACCAGAACGCGATCATGTCGGTGGCGCGAGCAGGGACGGAGGTTTCTCGATTCATCGCCTGGGCCCGGAAGAAGAGAGCGCGCGCGGACGAAGCTCGATCACGGCGGCACCAACGATCACGATCATCGTTCCGGCCACGCCCGGCAGCAGGGCGGAGGCAGTGAGATGCGTCGCATCCCAGATCGCTCCGGAGACGTAGGGTACGAGGAAGGTGATGGTATAGCCGATCGCCAACATGGCGGCGGCGAGGCGATGCACGTCATCGGGCTCGGCGAGCATGGGCGGCAGGGCGAGTGTCAGGATCAGGTTGAAGGCGGCAGCAAAGCCGGCCAGCGCGGCTGCGGCCACGATGACCGGCGCGGACGGCACCATCAACCCGCCGAGTGCGAGCATTCCGATCAGGGCCGCGACGATGAAGGGCGCGCGCCGGAGGGCCAGGCGGCGGCCAAAGATCATGATCAGCAGCGATGCGGGGAGCTGGCCGAGATTGAGCGCGGTCAGACCGAGACCGACCAGGCCCGGCCGGCCGATTGCGTGCAAATAGTCGGGCAGGAAGGCGTTGCAGCCGAAATAGAGAGCTGCGCCGCCGCCGGAGAGCAGGCCGAGCAGCCAGCAGCGTGGATCGTGCCAATCGGGCCACCAGCGCGGAGGCCTCTCTCCGGAGAGAAGCGGCGGCGTGGCCGGGGCCAACGCGAACATCAGGGCGGCGGTGGCGAGCGGCGGCGCGGACCAGAAGATGAAGCTGCCTTCCCAACCGCCGCCGACAAGGGGGAGGATCAGCGGGATGGTGAGGCCCGCTGCCAGCATTTCGCCAACCAGGAGGCCGTTTGCATAGACCGCCGTCGCCAGCGGCACCCGCTTCGGGAACCAGAGCGCCACCAGCGCCGGCAAGGCCGGCTGCATCACCGCAACGCCGGCGCCCATCAGCGCCGTCATGCCGAACAGCATCGCGAGCGATGGGCCGGAGCCGCCGGGGCCGAAGCCTCTGAGCGCGCCGGCGACCGCGACCACGAGCACGCCGATCACGGCGGCGCGCCGGGCGCCGAGCCGGGCGATCAGGAGCGAGCCCGGGATTGCCGCCAGGCCAAACAGCAGCACCGGCAGGCCGGTCAGTGCCGCCACCAGCTTTTCATCGAGATGGAGGTCGTGGTGGAGCAGTGGCAGGACCGGAGGCACGGCGAGGATCGTCACCCTGAGATCCGCCCCGAGCAGCCAGAGCAGCACGAAACCGATGAGGCCGCGGGAGAGGGCTGCTCTCACGGCGATTGCTCAGCCCCGGCCCCGGGCTCCCAGCCCAGGAGCACGGGGGCGTGGGTGGCGGAATGTCGCGCCCGGGGTGCCACCTCGCGATCGACCACGAGCCGCGCCGCCGGCAGGGCCATCGCCAGGCGGGCCAGATCGAAGGATGGCGCTGGGCTTGTGCGGCTGATGGTGACGGTTGCGGCAATACGACGGAAATGCTCCTCGGTGATCGCTCCGAGCCAGATCGGCAGCGGCTTCGGCTCGGCGTGCAGGGCGGCGTTGCTCGGCCAGAGCCGGAGCACCAGCCGGGCCGGGCCGGCAGCGGTTGGTGTTTCGTGCACCAGGACGAGCGCCTGGGGCAGGCCGTCGGCGAAGTGCGGCAGTACGGGGAGCCCGAGCGGGTCGACCCCGGGCGTCAGCCATTCCGCGGTGCTCGAGAGCGACCAGGGGGGCGGCCGGCGCCAGCCCCGCTGCTCGAGCGTTCGCGCCAGGTCTTCCGGGGTGCCGGCCCATTGCAGCGTGAAGGGGCGGGTGTAGTTGCCGAGCAGCCCGACCCGCGTCCCGGGCAGCATGTCCCATCCGCCATCCTGCCAGGCCGAGAGGCTCATCACATAGGGTGGCGGCCTGGCCGGCATCGGCGGCAGGGGCAGCGCCGTGGCACCGGTCGCCTCGGCGGCGACGGCCGCCGCCAGCACCGGAACGACCAGCAAGGACGCTACCCAGCCGCGCCGGACCGGCAGGCGGCGAAGCTGGGCCAGCGCCGCGGCAAGGCCGATCCAGAACAGCGCGAAGGCGATCGCGATCACTTCGGTGGAGAGCAGGGTGAGGCCGAGGTAAAGGCGGGCCGCCGCACCGAAGACGATCACCAGTAGCGCCGCGCTGGCGATCGCCGGCTGGAAGCGTGGGGTCACCGCGCGCAAGGCGACCAGCGCCAGCAGGCCGAACAGGGTGGCCGCCACCAGCGCCGACGCCGATGGCGGAAACCAGGGCGAAATCAGGCCGATGCGCGGCGGCACGGCGTTCGGCAGGAAGATCAGCAGCCACCCCAGCGCGAACGCGCCGGCGAGCCCGAGCAGCCACGCAGCGAAGAGCGGCCATTGCCGGCAGAATGCGAGCGCGAGTGCCCCGAGCGCCGCCAGAGCGATCAGCGCCCACGGCGCGGCGGTGGCGGCGACGAGCCGCATGGCGTGATCGCCCCAATGCGAGCGCAACGTCGAAAGCGCCTGCAGCACGACCCCATCGAGCCGCACCAGCGGGTTGTCGGCGATCAGATCCTGCAGCGCTCCGAGCAGCAGCCACAGGCCACCTGCCAGCAACGCGGCGATCACCGCGTGCGACAGTGCCTCCGCCCGATTTGCGGAGAGTGCGGCACGGAGCCGCCCGGCGAGCCAGCTCGGGCGTTCGGCCCAGAGAGCCAGGGGCTCGGCAATCCGGGCGATCAGGACCGGGAGGCGCCGCGCCAGCCAGCGCGCGAACCAGATCACCCCCCAGGCCAAAAGGATGAGCAGGCCGGCCAGAATGGCGAGCCTGCCCGCCACCGCGCCCAGCAATTCCAGCGATGCCCCGACCAGCACCCCGAACAGCACATGAGAGAGGGCCCAAACGATCGCGGCCGGAACGTCTGCGGCGAAGAACCGGGCCGGTGGCATCTCGAGGATGCCGGCCAGCATCGGGATGATCGCACGCACCGCCGGGGTGAAGCGGGAGACGATGACGCTTTTGCCGCCGTGACGCGCGAACAGCGCCTCGCCGCGGCGAGCCAGCTCCGGATGGCGCGAGAGCGGCCAGCGTTCGAGGACCGCACGCTTGTAGCGGTGGCCGAGGGCGTAGGAGATGCCGTCGCCGAGCACCGCACCCACCGCCACCGCGGACGCGAACGGCCAGTAACGGAGCGCGCCGGCAGCAATCAGGGTGGCCATGGCGATGATCACCGTGGTCCCCGGGATCAGCGCGCCAAACACCGGCAGGGCCTCGCCGGCGGCCAGCACCAGCACCAGCAGATAGGCAAGTGTGGAATGCTGGCTGGAGACGGCAACGGCCCAGTCGACGAAGGCGTGCATGGCGCGAGTCTGGCCCGAGCCGGGCGTTGCTCCCAGCCCTAATGCACGACCCGGCGCGGGCGGTCGGAGCCGCGAGGGAAGAGCGCGGATGGCAGGCGGCAGGCCGTGATCAAGGCGTCATAAGTGCCTTGTGCCATCGGCAAAATCCGCTCGCCGATCGCGCCCTCGAGCGGGCGCGCGGAAGAAGAGATCAGAAGCGAGACGATCAGCGAGCCCAGCATGTCGAACGGGAAGTGCACCCCGAGATACACCCGGGCCCAGGCCACCGCGAGCCCGGCGGCGAGCAGCAGGCCCGCCCAGACGCGCAGGCGTCCGAGGACGATCAGGGCGAAGCCGAGGCTCCAGAGGAAAGTTGCGTGATCGCTCGGGAACGAGCTGTTCGGCGCATGGGCGAGATACTGCCGGCCGAGCCCCTCCATGAATGGGCGCGGATGGAAGTAGGCAAGTCCGATCAGGAAATTGACGATCAGGCCGAGCACCATGACGAGCGTTGCAGTGATCAGCGCGCCGCGAGTCTCGGTCTTGCCCCGGACCCAGAGTGCGAGAAAGAGCATGATCGCGGCCGGCACCGCCCAGACCGCGATCAGGCGCGCGAGTTCCAGGACGAGGGGCGGCGGGTTGGAGCCGGCATTGATGGCGAGGAACAGAGCGTCGTTCACGAGGCCGGTTCTCCGGGGCGCGGCGGAAATCTATGCCGGCTCTCGCGAGGCCGCGCAACCTCACGCGCGAGCGTTGCAACTGGCGCCGTCGGGCAGGGTCGTGGCGCGCGCCGGTGCTGCTCACTTTGCGAGGAGCCCGACTGTGCCCCGGGAACGGGCTCGGCTAACTTTGCCCGATCTCTGGAGTTTGTTCCCGGATCCGAGAGGTGCCCCGCGACGCAAGCAGCAGTGGTCCGCCTGCCGGCAGCACGAAAGTGCCGCTGTTGCCGGGCGCGCTCACGGAAGCGGGGCGGACGGCGGAATTCCACGCGCACATGCGCCGTAGTCTCGAGGCCGACAACCTTACTGCGGCCGAGGCCCTGCGTCCGGCTGCGATCGGGCCGCAAGCAAAGCCTTCGAAAGCACGGGCCCGTGCCGCGCGCGAGCAAGCCTTGGTTGGCCTCTCTCTCGCACGGAAGCGCCAGCACGCCGAGGCGATTTCGGCCTTTAAGCGATCGGTCGCGCTCGATCCGACCGTTGCGGCTGTTCTGTACGACCTGGGGTTCGCCTGTCTGGAGGCCGACCGCGCGCAGGAAGCGGCAGATGCACTCGCCGCCGCGCTCAGGCTGCAGCCGGACTTTCCGAATGCCAGCAACAATCTCGCGATCGCGCTCGATCGGCTCGGGCGGAAGGTTGAGGCCCTTCGCCTCTACGAGGAAGGCGTCAGGTGGGAGCCGGGATGGCATGCGGCACAGCTCCGTCTCGGGAGGATCTATCGTGCCGCCGGCCGCAGCGAGGAAGCTGCAGCCGCCTTCCGCGCGGCCGCGGCAGCAACCGACGATCCCATCGAAGCGGAGATCGATCTCGCCTTTGCGGCCGCCGCAGGAGGCGACTGTGCGACCGCCGAAGCGAAGCTGCGCGCGGCGATCCGAGCGGCGCCGGACTCCGGTTTCGCCTTTCGCGCGCTCGGCGAGATCCTCGGCGAATCGGGCCGGTTGTCGGAGGCGGCCGCCGCTCTTGAACACGCGATTACGTTGCGGCCGGAGATGGTCGACGCCTGGTGGCAGTTCGCAACCAATAACAAATTCACCACCGCGGACCGCACGCTGATCGGACGCATCGCAGCCTCCCTCGGGCGCCCGGACCTCACTCAGGAGGAACGCAAGGCAGTGCACTTCACGCTTGGCAAGGCCAACGACGATATTGGCGATTATGCCGAGGCGATGCGCCATTTCGTCGCCGGGAACCGCATTCGCGCCGCCACCCTGGTGCTCGACCGGGCGACACTGATGCGCTGGACTTCGGAGATGATCGCGGCGACACCGACGGGCTACCTCGCACGCCGTTCCGACCTCGGCGTTGCCGATGAAACGCCGATCCTGATCGTCGGCATGCCGCGCTCGGGCACCACCCTGGTCGAACAAATCCTGTCGCGTCACCAGGAGATCGCGGCGGGCGGAGAACTCGAGTTCTGGTCGGAGCGGAATCGGGCGGGTGCGCGCGTATTCGACGCCGACGCGAAGCCGGAGGCGGTGCGCCGCCTGGCCGAGGATTATCTCCGGGTGTTGCGCGGCATCGCGCCCGAGGCGGCGCGCGTGACCGACAAGATGCCGCTCAATTTCCTGCTGCTCGGCCTCATCCGCCAGGTGTTCCCAAGGGCCACGATCGTGCATTGCCGGCGGCATCCGCTCGATACGTGCCTTTCGATCTTCTGCACGCATTTCGAGAACCCGATTCATTTCGCCGCTGATCGCGGCAGTCTGGTATTCTTCTATCGCCAGTATCAGCGGATGATGGCGCATTGGCGCGCGGTGCTGCCGGAGGATCGCTTCATCGAGGTCGAGTACGAGCAACTGGTCGCAGATCCCGAGCCGACGACGCGGCGGCTGATCGAGACCTGCGGCCTCGCCTGGGACGAGGCCTGTCTCACACCGCACCTGAGCGACCGTCGCGTCACCACGGCCAGCCTCTGGCAGGTGCGCCAGCCGATCTACCGGACCTCGGTCGGGCGGTGGAAGCACTACGAGCCCTGGCTCGGCGAACTTTCCGCGTTGCTCGGCGATGCCGAGGGTGCCGCCGCCGAGGCCGGGCGCGGCTGATCCGCCGACGCGGAGTGGGCGAGCGCGGCAGCGGGCGCATATTGGCCGAGGCGGCGAGGATGGCGTCCGCGCCGCTCCGGGCGGCAGGCCCCCGCGGCGGAGGCCGCGGCGGTTGCCGCCCTTCGCTTCGTGCTATAAGCGGCGCCCGCCTGTCAGGATTTTCGCATGCGCACACGCCTTGGATTGGTTGTCCTGCTGATGCCGCTGTTCCTTGGCGGCTGCGGCCTGTTCGGGGGTGGCCTGTTCGGCGGCGGCTCGGGCACCGCCAAGAAACCGGCGGCGCCGACGACCGCGCAAGGTCTGTACAATCAGGGCGTCGAGCGGATGAACGCCAGCGACTTCAAGGAGGCGATCAACGATTTCGACCAGGTCGAAGTCAACTTCCCGTTCTCGCCATGGGCCGTCAATGCGCAGTTGATGCACGGCTATGCCGCCTATCTGCAGCAGGACTATACGGGTGCGATCGGCGCGCTCGATCGCTTCATTCAGCTCCACCCCGCCAACCCCGACATCGCCTATGCCTATTACCTCCGGGCGCTTTGCTATTACGAACAGATTTCCGACGTGGCGCGTGACCAGAAAACGACCCATGAAGCGATCGCCGCGCTGCAGGAAGTTGCGAGCCGCTTCCCTGGCACCGCCTATGCGAACGATGCGCGGTTGAAAATCGATCTCTGCAACGACCATCTCGCCGGGCATGAGATGATGGTCGGCCGCTTCTATGAGCGCCAGCACGATTACATCGCGGCGATCGGGCGCTACCAGGGCGTCGTCAAAGACTATCAGACCACCAGTCACGTGCCCGAAGCGCTGGAGCGGCTGGTGGAATGTTACCTCAAGCTCGGCATGATCCCGGAAGCGCAGCATGCCGGCGCGGTGCTCGGCTACAACTACCCGGGCAGCCACTGGTATCGGGATGCCTTTGCGCGGCTGCACGATGCGGGCGTCGTGGCAAGCAACGCGCCGCCGCCGGCGAACGGCGGCCCCGGCTTCTTCGGGGGCATCTGGGACGCGATCTTCTGAGCGCCGGCGGCCAGTGGAGCGGATGCTGACGGGCGGATGCTGATCTCGCTCGCGCTCCGCGACGTCGTCCTGATCGACCGGCTCGAGCTTGCATTCGGCGCCGGTCTCACGGTGCTGACCGGCGAGACCGGCGCCGGCAAGTCAATTCTGCTCGACGGGCTCGGCCTCGCGCTTGGCGCGCGCGCCGATTCCGGCCTGCTGGCGCCCGGCGCCGGCGAGGCGAGTGCTGCTGCCGTGTTTGCGCTGCCGCCGGGGCATCCGGTGCACGATCTTCTGGCGGCGCACGGGCTCGCGGGCGATGACGAGCTGAGGCTCCGCCGGGTGGTCGCGGCCGATGGCCGCTCGCGCGCCTTCATCAACGATCAGCCGGTCGGCGTGGGGCTGCTCCGGCAGGCGGGGGCGAATTTGGTTGAGATCGTGGGCCAGCACGAACAGTTGGGCCTCTTCGATGGTGTGGTGCAACGCGCACTCCTCGACGGTTTCGGCGTCGATCCGGCGCTTTCGGGCGAGGTTGCTCTGGCCTTCGAAGCGTGGCGCGCTGCAAGTGCGGCATCGGAGGCGGCGAGGGAAGCCTCGGAGAAGGCCGGAAGCGATGCGGCGTGGCTCACGCACGCGGCGGGTGAGCTGATGGCGCTCCGACCCCGCCCCGACGAGGAAGCGGAGCTTGCGGAGAGGCGTCATGCCTTGCAGCAGGATCAGCGCCGCGCCGAGGCCGTCGCGGCGGCGATGGCCGAGCTCAGGCCCGGCG
>JBOHMK010000105.1:0-6296 GCA_050730115.1 Acetobacteraceae bacterium | reverse complement strand
GCTATAGCCAGCTCGCTGGCTGCGTCTACAGTCCTGGCACGAGGGCGGTGACCGGCGGCCTGATCGGTGCCGGCGCCGGCGCCGGCATCTCGGCGGTAACGGGCGGCAGGCCGGCAACGGGTGCGGCCATCGGCGCCGGCGTGGGCGCGCTGGGCGGGGCGCTGACCGCGCCCTGATCATTCCAGCGCACCTGGTTCTTGCGGCGGGGACGTTGCCTTGCCGCATGGTTCGGCGAAGCGCAATATCCCCTGGGGCGCAATATCCCCCATTCGCCTGGTCTGACGGTCGTCAGGGGAGGGGGGGTGGCAAGGAAAGCAATGCCGCGGCAGTTCCGCCTTGGGTGAGAGCGCGGTCGGGTGGCGCGGTGCGGTCGTGCAGCTCTGCCGGGCGCCGGCGGCGTCTTGCCCGATGGTCGTCGAGGCCAGGCTCAACCTGATCGCGGCGCGTGGGGTCGAGGGGGACCGCTACCTCCTCGGCACCGGCTTCTATTCGAACAAGCCCGAAGTTGGCCGGCAGGTGACGCTGTTCGAGATCGAGACGCTGGAGGCGCTGGCGCGGGATCAGGGGATCCACTTCAGCCCGCATGAGCATCGGCGCAATGTGACGGTCAGGGGCGTGCCGCTCAATCATCTGGTCGGGCAGCGCTTTCTCATCGGCCAGGTACTGGTCGAAGCGACGCGCCTTTCCGTTCCCTGTCACCACCTCGAAGAGGTTTCGGGCCAGTCGGTCTTCAAGGCGCTGCTGCACCGCTCCGGCCTCAATTGCCAGATCCTGCGCGGTGGTGCGATTGCGGTCGGGGACGCGGTTCGGCCGGCGGACTGAACTGTCGGAATTCAGGGTTCGACCGGCGGCAGCAGCTTGCCAGGGTTCAGGAGACCCTCAGGATCCAGCGCCTCCTTGATCCGCCGCATCAGGGAAATTTCGGTTCCGGCTCGGAAGCGCGCCATCAGCGGCGGCTTGAGCCGTCCGATGCCGTGCTCGGCGGAGAAGCTGCCATCCAGGCTCAGCACCACGTCGGTCACCGCGTCGGTCAGCGCGTCGGCAAGGGCCAGGAACGAATCCGGTGCAGCGCCCTCCGGCTGGACGAGGTTGAAGTGGATGTTCCCGTCCCCGAGGTGGCCGAAGGGTGCGACGCGGACACCAGGCAGGATCTCGCGTGCTCTCAGAGCGGCTCGGCGGAGCAACTCGGGGATCGCCGGCACCGGTACCGAGACATCGTTCTTGATCGACGCGCCGGCGCGCTTCTGGGCCTCGGAATGCTCTTCACGGAGCCGCCAGGTGGCGATGCGCTGAGCCTCGCTTCGGGCCAGCGCGGCGTCGTCGATCTCGCCGGCCTGAAGCGCATCGGCGAGCGCGGCTTCGAGTCCGGCCGCGAGCGCGGCGCCGGCGCGCGACGAGGCAAGCTCGATCAGAGCGTAATGCGGAGCGGGGTGGGTGAGCGGCAGGCGGGTGCCAGGGATCTCGGCGAGAACCAGCTCGAGACCGGTTGCGGACATGTACTCGAAGGCGATCAGTGCGGCGGCATCGTGGCGTTGCAGGCGCTGCAGCAGGGCGAGCGCGGCCTCGGCGGATGGCAGGCCGACAAACGCGATGGCACGGTCCGCGGGAGCAGGTTCGAGGCGGAGCACCGCCTGGGTGATGATGCCGAGCGTGCCTTCCGAGCCGACGAAGAGTTGGCGGAGCGGGTAGCCGGTGTTGTCCTTGCGCAGCCGGCGGAGACCGTTCCAGACGCTGCCGTCAGCGAGCACGACTTCGAGGCCGAGCACGCGTTCCCGCGCGTTACCGAAGCGGAGCGTATGGTTGCCACCGGCGTTGGTTGCCAGCACGCCGCCGATTTCCGCCGATCCCTCGGATGAGATCGAGAGCGGCAGCCAGAGGCCGGCGGTCGCAGCGGCGTCCTGCGCGGCCTTCAGCGTCACGCCCGCCTCGACGCAAAGGGTGAGGCCGAGGGGATCGACGGCGCGAGTGCGATTGAGCCGGGAGAGCGAGAGGACGAGTTCCGAGCCATCATCGCTGGGTGTCGCGCCCGCCACCATCGACGTATTGCCCCCTTGTGGCACCAGCGCCACTCGCGCGGCGGCGGCGAGGCGAACGCATTCGGCCACTTCACGCGTCGTCGCGGGACGCAGCACCGCTTGCGTCCGGCCGCGATAAAGCCCGCGCCAATCGGTGGCGAACGGGGCGATGTCCGCGGGGTCGGTCAGGATGCCGGCCGGGCCAAGCAGGCGCTCGAGCGAGGCGAGCAGGCTGGTCGGCACGACCGTCCCGCCTGCAGAGATTTGGCTCAGGATGCCGTGCCGCCGACTGTCAGGCCGGCGATCTTGAGCGTGGGCTGCCCGACCCCGACCGGGACGCCCTGGCCATTCTTGCCGCAGGTGCCGATGCCGGGATCGAGTGCCATGTCGGCACCGACCATGCTGACCCGGGTGAGCGCATCCGGGCCGTTGCCGATCAGTGTTGCCCCTTTCACGGGGTAGGTGACCCGGCCGTCTTCGATCCGGTAGGCCTCGGAGGCCGAGAAGACGAATTTCCCGGACGTGATATCGACCTGGCCGCCGCCGAAATTGACAGCGTAGAGGCCGCTTTTGACCGAGCGGATCATCTCCTCCGGAGCGTGGGTCCCGGCCAGCATCATGGTGTTGGTCATCCGCGGCATCGGCGCATGGGCGTAGGATTGCCGCCTGCCGTTGCCGGTCGGTTGCATGCCCATCAGCCGCGCGTTCAACCTGTCCTGCAGGAAGCCCGTCAGGATCCCGTCTTCGATCAGGACGGTGCGATGCGAAGGCGTACCCTCGTCATCGATCGTCAGGCTGCCGCGCCGATCGGGGATGGTGCCGTCGTCGACGACGGTGATGCCGGGGGCGGCGATGCGCTTGCCGAGCAGGCCGGCGAAGGCGGACGTTTGCTTGCGGTTGAAGTCCCCCTCCAGGCCATGGCCGATCGCCTCGTGGAGGAGAATGCCGGGCCAGCCCGGGCCGAGCACGACATCCATTTCTCCGGCGGGTGCGGGGCGGCTTTCAAGATTGATGCGCGCCTGGCGGAGGGCCTCATCGACCGCGGCCTGCCAGCAGGCTGGCTCGGCGAGCGGTGCATAGCCGTAGCGGCCGCCGGTGCCGTAGCTCCCGCTCTCGCACCGGCCGTTCTTCTCCAGCACCACGGTGACGTTGAGACGCACCAGCGGACGAAGGTCTGCGGCGGGGGAGCCGTCGGCGCGGATGATCTGCACCGCCTGCCACTCACCGGCGAGCGATGCGGCGACCTGCCGCACGGCGGGATCGCGGCCGCGGGCATAGGCGTCGAGTTCCGAAAGGAGGCGGGTACGGGCTTCGAACGCCATCCCCGTGAGCGGGTTGGCGTCGCTGTAGAGGCGGGCGTTGGAGGACGACGGGGCCGGGTCGGCGTGGTTGGATGGGTCGGCGGGCAGGGCGGCGACGGTCTGAGCCGCCCGCCGGAGTGCCGCCTCCGAGAGTTCGCCTGCATGGGCGAAAAAGGTCGTCTCGCCGGCGACGGCCCGGAGCCCGAATCCGAGCGCGGCATCGAAGCCAGCGGTGCGGATCCGCCCGTCATCGAGCGTGAGCTGTTCGCTCTCCCGATATTCGAGGAAGAGTTCGCCGTCTTCAGCCTTGGCGAGAGTGCCGGCGAGGATGCGCCGGGCGGCGTCGCGATCGAGTGCAGCTCCGGGCCGGCTGAAGAACAGCCGGTCGGTTGCGGCCAGCGGCGCCAAGCCGAAGCCTCCGGACGAAGAATGAGGTTCGTTCATCACGCATCTCCGAGTTTTGCAGCCGCCAAGCCTGGCGCGTCCGTGTTTCTAATGTTCACGCGCTGCCGATCGATTCAAGGGGAAGCATTGGCTCAGGCCGGATGCATCGCTACCCGCGGAGGTGGCAGGCGACCCAGTGGCCATCTCCGGTCTCCTTCAAGACGGGTGTCTCCGTGCTGCAGAGCGGCAACTGGCGAATCGGGCAGCGGGGATGGAAGTGGCAACCGGGCGGCGGACGGATCGGGTTCGGCACCTCGCCCTGAAGTTGCGTCGGCTTCCGCCTGGCGCGCGGCGAGGGGTTTGGCACCGCGGCAAGCAGTGCCTCGGTGTAGGGATGGCGCGGCCGCGCATAGAGCTCGGCAGCGGTTGCGGTCTCGACGATGCGGCCGAGATACATCACGGCGACGCGGGTCGAGATGTGCTGCACGACGGCGAGGTCGTGGGCAATGAAAAGATAGGTCAGCCCGAGACGCTGCTGCAGGTCTTCGAGGAGATTGATCACCTGGGCCTGGATGGAAACGTCGAGGGCCGAGACCGGCTCGTCGCAGACGATCAGCTTCGGGGAGACGGCGAGCGCGCGGGCGATGCCGATGCGTTGGCGCTGGCCGCCGGAGAACTCGTGCGGGTAGCGCTGCATATGCTCGGTGCCGAGGCCGACGGTCTCCAGAAGTTCGACGATCTGATCGGCGAATTCGCGACGGTTCCTGACGAGGCGGTGGATGATCAGCGCCTCGCCGATGATCGCGCCGACCGTCATGCGCGGATTGAGCGAGGCGAAGGGATCCTGGAAAATGATCTGCATGTCGCGCCGGAGCGCCAGCAGCTCGTCGCGCTCCATCGCAGTAACAGTGCGGCCGGAGAAGCGGACCTCGCCCGCCGTTGGCTCGATCAGGCGAAGGATGCAGCGTCCGGTGGTCGATTTGCCGCAGCCCGACTCACCGACCAGGCCGAGGGTTTGGCCGGCGTCGATGTCGAAGCTGACATGATCGACCGCATGCACGCGATCGACCTCGCGTCCGAAAAGGCCACCCTTGACCGGGAACTCCTTGACGAGGCCGCGGACGCTGAGGAGTGGTTCCCGCATCAGTAGAGGATGCATGCAACGCGATGACCGGGCTCGATCTCGCGGAGTTCCGGGATGGCGGCGAGGCACTCGGGACGGACGAACTGGCAGCGTGGAGCGAACCGGCAACCGGGCGGCGGGTCGATCAGGTTCGGGACGACGCCGGGGATCGCCTCCAGGCGAGCGCGGCCTTCCGAACCCTGTTCAAGACGTGGGATCGAGCGGATCAGGCCTTGGGTGTAGGGGTGGAGCGGACGCTCGAACAGCCGTTCGACCGGCGCTTCCTCCATCACGCGGCCGGCATACATCACCACGACCCTGGTTGCGTTCTCGGCGACCACGCCCATCGCGTGGGTGATCAGCATCACGGCCATGCCGAGATGCGATTTCATCTCCGCCAGGAGATCGAGAATTTGCGCCTGGATGGTAACGTCGAGCGCGGTGGTCGGTTCGTCCGCGATCAGAAGCTTGGGGTTGCAGGAGAGCGCCATGGCGATCATCACGCGTTGGCGCTGGCCGCCGGAGAACTGGTGCGGATAGTCGCGGGCGCGGCGTTCGGGCGACGGGATGTGAACGAGGCGCAGCATTTCGACCGCGCGGTCCATCGCCGCGCGGCGGCCGAGTTTTTCGTGGCGGCGGATGGCCTCCGCGATTTGCCAGCCTACCCGATGCACCGGATTGAGGGCTGTCATCGGCTCCTGGAAGATGATCGCGATCTCCTTGGTGCGGATCGGGCCGAGCGCGTCAGGCCGAAGCGGCACCAGATCGCGACCTTGCCAGCGAATCTGGCCGGCCATGATCTTGCCGGGCGGCATATCGATCAGCTTGAGGACGGTCCGGGCGGTGACTGTCTTGCCGGAGCCGGATTCGCCGACGACGCCGAGCGTCTCACCCCGAGCGATCGTGAGGTCGACGCCATCGACCGCCCGAACCATCCCGGCCTCGGTCCGGAACCAGGTCTTGAGACCGCTGATCTCGAGCAGTGCTTCGCTCAACTGGGCGTCCGGCTTCAGATGACCTTGCGCGGGTCGAGCGCGTCGCGCAGCCCGTCACCAACGAAGTTGATGGCCAGCACGGTGACGAAGATCGCCCCGCCCGAAAACAGCGCCCAGTGGGGTGCGATGTCGAGATAGTTCTGACCGTCATAGAGGATGCGGCCCCAGGTCGGCACGTCGGGCGGGAAGCCGAGGCCGAGGAAGTCGAGCGTCGATTCGGCGATGATCGCCTGAGCGACGTAGATCGTACCGGCGACGATCACCGGCCCGAGCGCGTTCGGCAGGATATGCCGCACGACCTGACGTGAGGTCGAGGCGCCAAGTGCGCGCGCCGCCTCCACGAACTCCTTTTCGCGCAATGACAGGATCTGGGCGCTGACGAGGCGCGCGACCGGCATCCACTGAAAGCCGCCGATCACGATGCAGATCAGGATGAAGATGCCGAGTTGCTCGCCGACGATCGACGTCAGGCTTTGAC
>JBOHMK010000104.1:0-13874 GCA_050730115.1 Acetobacteraceae bacterium | reverse complement strand
GCGCAGGCGGGGCCGGTCGCCGATGTCTTCCGGGCGCCGGCGAGCAGCTTCGTTGCCGATTTCCTCGGGATCGAGAACCGCTTGCCTGCGCGCGTGGTCGGTCGGATGGGTCCGTTCTGGCGGGTCGCTATCGGCGAGCGTCTCTTGCATGTGCAGGGCAACGCGACCATCACGCCCGCGGATGAGGTCTTTCTCTGTATCCGTGGCGAGGATGTGACGCTCTCCCACTCCGAGACCGCGCTCCCGGACCTCATGCCCGACGGCACGCCGGCCAATCGCCTGACCATGCGCGTCGCCAGGGTCGTCGTTCTCGGTGCGCTCTCCAAGGTGACGCTGGACGGTGCCTTCCCGCTCACCGCCTGCGTCACTCTGCGGGTGGCACGCGAGCGCGCTCTCGCGCCCGGCAGCACCGTCGTGGTCGAGATCCCACCCGATTCGATCCATATCCTCGCGGCGTCGTGAGCTGATTGCAGCGGCGAATGGCAGCACCAGAGTCCTCATCCGCAGATCTCTCATCCACTTGGCACGACATCCGCGGTCTCGGCTTCACCGCAGGCGCGCCACTCGCACGCGCATGGGCCTGGCTTGACAGCGGTGAGTTCCTGCCGGACCGCGAACCGCTTGCACCGGCGCAAGCGGTGGGCCGCGTCCTCGCGTCCGACGTCTGCGCCGGCCGTGATTGGCCGCCCGCCGATCGGGCCGCGATCGACGGCTTTGCCGTTCGCGCTGCCGATACCGAAAGCGCGGGCGTCTACAATCCCGTACCTCTGGTCCTTTCGAATGCGCCGGGCGCAGGCCGCGCTTTTCCGGTTTTCACCGGTGCATCGCTGCCGCCTGGAACCGATGCCGTACTCGCTTTTTCGGCAGTATCTCGTCCGGCTTCGGGCCGTCTCGAAGTCTTGAACCAGGCGGCGCCCGGCGAAGGTGTCGTTGCATCGGCCAGTGCGCTCAGCTCCGGCACCACCGCACTGCCGGCAGAAAGGCCAATCCGGCCGCAGGATGCGGCTCTGCTCGCCATGCTCGGCATACAAAGCGTGCCGGTGTTCGTCCGCCCGAAGGTCAGGCTGGTGATCGCCGGCGCAAAAGAAAGTGATGCCGAAGCGCTGGAGCCGATGCTGCATGCCCTCGTGGTGCGTGACGGCGGCCTTCCAGCCATCAGCGTCTCTGCCTCGCTCACCGATGCTCTCGCGGCGGCATCCCAGGCAGACGTCATTTGTATCGCCGGCCGCTCCGGCGCCGGCGAGGACGACCTCGCCGCTCCGGCGCTCGTGCGAGCGGGCGGTGACGTGGCGCTGCACGGAATCGCCATCCGCCCCGGCGCCTCGAGCGGGCTCGGGCGTCTCGGCGGCAAGCCCGTCATATTGCTGCCGGGTGAGCCACTCGCCTGCCTCACCGCCTACGACCTGCTGGCCGGGCGCCTGATCCGCCGCCTGGCCGGGTTTTCGCTCGAGCTTCCCTATCCGCGCGCAACCTGGCCGCTCGGCCGCAAGATCGTCTCGGCGATCGGCTTCACCGACGTTGTGCCCGTCGCCCCGGTGGGGGAGACCGTCGTCCCCATCGCCTCGGCTGAAAGCGCCGCGCTTGCAGCTTCCTGCCGCGCCCTGGGCTTCGTCGTCGTGGCAGAAAACCTCGAGGGTCACGCTGAGGGTGAGAGCGTCTTCGTCTCTCTATACGACCTCTCGGGCCGGTATCTATATTGTTGATCATGACCCCGGATCAGGGCATGGCCGAACGCCTGGCCGCGCTCTCCCGAGCCGCGCGCCAGGAGCAGTTCCTGGAAGTCATCCCTCGCGAAGAGGCCCTGGCGCGCCTGGCACTCCATTTCCGTGCCGCCCCGACCGGAACGGAACGCGTTCCGCTTTCTGCCGCCCGCGGTCGCGTGCTCGCCGAGGATCTACTGGCACCTGTTGATGTTCCCGGGTTCGACCGCGCGAGCGTCGATGGCTTCGCGGTACGCTCCGAAGACACCAGAGGGGCGACGCGCGAAGCGCCGGCCGTGCTTCGCCTGAACGACGAAATCCTGACGCCGGGTATTGCGCCCGGGCTTAGCGTCGCCGCCGGTTGGGCAAGCGCGATTGCAACCGGTGGCATGCTCCCGCGTGGCGCCGATGCCGTCGCCATGATCGAAGATACCGACGCCTGCACCGGCGCGGATGCTACTCTTTGCGTGGAGGTCCATCGGCCCATTGCGCCCGGCCGGTTCGTCGCCGCCGCCGGCTCCGATATCATCCGCGGCGAGACGGTGCTCCGCGCGGGCCACCTTCTCTCCTCTCGCGAGATCGCGATGCTTGCCGCAGTCGGCCTCGCCGAGGTCCCTGTCTGGCGCCGCCCACGCGTGGCGATCATCTCGACCGGAGACGAAATCGTTGCCCCTGGCACAGCGCTGCTCCCCGGCCAGGTCTATGACAGCAACGCGGCGGTGCTGGCCGCCGCCACCGAGGAACTCGGCGGTGAACCCGTGCCGCTCGGCATCGTGCCGGACGATGAGCAGGCGCTCGCCGCGGTTCTCGATCGCGCGCTTACGGTTACCGATCTGGTGCTGCTCTCCGGCGGCAGCTCGAAAGGCGCGGGTGACCTTGCGCATCGCATTGTCGCACGCCTCACCGATCCCGGCGTCATCGTCCACGGCGTCGCGCTCAAGCCTGGCAAGCCCCTCTGCCTCGCCGTCACCGCCGGCCGGCTGGTTGCCGTCCTGCCCGGCTTCCCGACCTCGGCGATGTTCACTTTCCACATCTTCATCGCGCCCTTGATCACCCGCATGTCCGGCCGGCATGCCACGCCCGCCGGCAGGCTGACCGCCACCCTGCCGCTCAGCATTCCCTCGGAGCGTGGGCGGAGCGAGTGCGTGATGGTCTCCCTGATGGCCACTCCGCATGGCGGCCTTGCGGCCTGGCCGATCGCCAAAGGCTCAGGTGCGGTCACAAGCTTTGCCCAGGCCGATGGCTTCTTCGAGATCCCCGCCGGGCACCAGCTGAAAGCCGCGGGCGCCGAGGTCGAAGTCACCCTGATCGGCGAGGTCGGAGAACCCGCAGACCTCGTCAGCATCGGCAGCCATTGCGTCGGGCTCGACTTCCTGCTCGGCCTCCTCGAGGGGCAGGGGTTCCGTGTGAAGGCGCTCAATGTCGGTTCCACCGGCGGTCTCGCCGCCGCCCGGCGCGGCGAATGCGACATCGCCGGTATCCATCTCATGGATCCGGAAACCGGCCGCTACAATCTCCCGTTCCTGACCGCCGACCTGACCCTGCTCAGGGGCTATCTCCGCCGTCAAGGCATCGTCTTCCGAAGCAACGATCCACGCTTTGCCGGGTTCGACAACGCCGATGCTGCCCTTGCCATGGTGGGCGCCGATGCATCGATGCTGATGGTCAATCGCAATGCCGGCAGCGGGACGCGGATCCTGATCGACCGGCTGCTCGGTGGCAAGCGGCCGGCGGGCTATGGCTATCAGGCAAAGTCGCACAACGGAGTCGCCATTGCGGTGGCTCAAGGGCGTGCGGACTGGGGTGTTGCGATCGATACCGTCGCCCGCCAGTACGCTCTCGGATTTCTCTTCCTTCAGGCGGAGCACTACGATTTTCTGGTGCCGAAGGCGCGGCTGGAGGTACCCGCCGTGCAGCGCTTGGCCGCCTTGTTGCAGGAGAGTACCGTTCGCAATCAGCTCGCGGCGATGGGCTTCCCCGCTCCCGAGGAGCAGGCGTAATGGGAAATGAAGCTGCCGGCATTGCCGACGCTCGGCGCCTGCTGCCCGATCCCGAGGATCCGCGCCTCACGGTCGCCGTCACCGGGCTCGACCAGACCGGGGCGGTCGCGCACGCGAAGGTGGTGGTCGAGCGGGCGCTGACCATTTTCCTGAACGCACAGGAGATCGTCACCGCGATGACGATCGGCGACTACCCCGAGGAACTTGCGATCGGCTTTCTGCTCAATCAGGGGATGCTGCTGCCGGACGATGCGATCACCGGAATTGATTACGACGAGGAACTCGCGGTCGTCGTGGTGCGCACCGAACGCAAGACCGATTACGAAGAGAAACTGCGCAAGAAAACGCAGACCTCCGGCTGCGCCCAGGGGACGGCGTTCGGTGATCTGATGGAAGTGATCGAGGGGGTGACACTGCCCGCGGCCGAGCTCCGCACCTCCTGGCTCTACCGTCTGACGAGCCGGATCAACACGCTGCCTTCGCTTTACCTCACCGCCGGTGCCATCCACGGCGCCGTGCTTTGCTGCCGGGACCAGCCGATCGCCTATATGGAAGATGTCGGCCGCCACAACGCCGTCGATAAGATCGCCGGCTTCATGCACCGCCATGGCATCGCCGGCGCCGACAAGATCTTCTACACCACCGGCCGCCTGACATCGGAAATGGTGATCAAGACCGTGCGCATGGGAATTCCGGTGCTGATCTCCCGCTCCGGCTTCACCGCCTGGGGAGTGGAGCTGGCGAGGAAAACCGGGCTCACACTGATTGGCCGTGCCCGTGGCAAGCGCTTCCTGGCGCTCTCGGGTGCCGAGCGCATTGTCTTCGACCAGGACCTTTCCTACGTCGAGGACGAGAGTGCGAAGCACCAGCGCAAGGCTGCCGCCGATGACTTCTGACGAAGCCGCGACCGCAGGACTGATCCTCGCCGGTGGCTTGGCACGCCGCATGGGCGGCGGGCACAAGATGCTCTCCCGGGTCGGCGGCGAAACCGTGCTCGCCCGCCTGATCGAGCGCGTCAGGCCGCAGGTCGCCGCGTTGGCCGTGAACGTCAACGCCGATCCTCGCTTGTTCGCAGAATTCGGATTGCCGCTGCTCGCGGATGATCTTCCGGGTTTACCCGGTCCGTTGGCCGGCGTACTGGCCGGGCTTGATTGGATCGCGCGCGAGCGGTCCGACCTGAAGTGGCTCCTGACCGTCCCGGGCGATGCGCCGTTCGTGCCCCCTGATCTCGCAGAGTGTCTGCATGCCGTGCGGCTTCGGCAGAACGCGGACATGGCATGCGCGGCATCGGCCGGGCGGACGCATCCGGTGATTGCGATCTGGCCCGTCTCGCTCAAGGAGGCGCTTCGCCGCGCCCTGGTCGCCGAGGAGATCCGCAAGATCGACCGCTTCACTGCGGACTACAATTGCGCGATCGCCGAATGGCCGGCGCAGCCGCTCGATCCCTTCTTCAACGTCAACACACCCGAAGATCTCGCCGAGGCCGAGCGCCTGGCCGCAACCGACCGGCTCGAGCCAACCCGCCCGCCTCCAGCCGCGCGACACCTGCCTTCACGCTAGGAGTTTGCTGAAAAGCCAAGGCAAGGGCTCCGCCCTTGACCCCCAATGGGACCTTGGGGGGCCTGAGGCCCCAGACCCCCGAGCTTTTAGAGAGAGATTCCAAAGGCTTGCCTTTGGCAGGGTGCGGGGCAGAGCCCCGCGTATTTTCCTGGCGGAAGCCGCAACGCCGTTTTTCAGCAAACTGCTAAATCCCGAGCGCCGCTGCCTGCACGACGATATCGTCTTCGGAGATCGTGAAGCAGCTCCGCCTGTTGGCCGCAAGCTGCGCCGCAGTGCAGGTCGTATAGTTGCCGAGAGCCGGCAAATGCGGAAACACGCAGGCCTGATTATAGCCGGAAATCCCGCCCGCAGTCACAACTGCCGAATGGGTCGGCCCTTCCGTCCATAAGAGAACCGTGCCTGCCGGCGGCAAGGCATTGTTGACGATCGCAAAGTCCCACCTGCCCGCACGCCTGAGCGCCAGCATCGCATTCTGCGCTCCGTTCGGTATGCCCGCCATATTTCCCATACGCTGTACGGGCGTTCTCGCCGGTGTCAGCCCGCGCGCGGTAGCCTCCTCCCCTGCCCAGTACCAGCTTCCCTGATGGCAGGTGATCCCAACCATACCGGGAACGGCCGGGATCGCGATGGCGGCAAATGCGGCCAGAGCCATGGAATGCACCTGCTGAAGTTTCGCAACAATGTCCCGCCGGCTGCACAAATGGCAAGACGGCACTCCGGTGGCTGCATCGGGCACCTGGGATCCGCACGAACCGGTCTCGCTACAGCAGGCTCACGTACGGCAGATAGCTCAAGGTATCTCCGGGTGCCACCATGGTCACCTGCTCGTCGAGTTCGGCAAGCCCGTCGGTTTCCGTGAGTGAACTCAGAATGCCGGCGCCGTCTTGCGGATGCTTGTGCGCCTCGAACCCGCCGTCTGGAGCGCGGATGATGCGGACGCGCAAATACTCACGCCTGCCGCTCTTCTTGCCGTAAGTAAACGCAGCACGCGCCGGTAGCGCAACCGGAGGGGCGAGTATCGCCCCGGCAAGCGCTGCCATCAGCGGTCGTGCCACGTGGATGAAGGTGACGAACGCCGCCACCGGATTGCCCGGCAGGCCAATCAGCGGCCGGCCGCCGATGATCCCCATCGCCACCGGCCGTCCCGGCTTGATCGCCAACCGCCAGAATACCAATCGGCCGAGCGTCTCGATCGCCGCGCGGACATGATCCTCCTCGCCGGTCGAGACCCCGCCCGAAGTCAGCACCAGGTCATGCGTCACCGCCGCCGCCCGCAGCGCTTCAATGACCGCCGCTCTGCCATCCGGCAGTATCCCCCGGTCGGAAACCGCCGCCCCGGCGCGCCGCGCCAATGCGGCCAGCAGCATCCGGTTGGCGTCGTAGAGCTTGCCGGGTGCCAACGGCCGCCCCGTCTCGACCACTTCCTCCCCGGTCGAAAACAGGGCCAGCCGGATCGGCCGCCTCATCGGGAGCGTACAAATGCCAAGCGCCGCGGCCAGCGCCACATCCTGCGGCCGAAGCCTTCGTCCTGCCGGCAACGCCTTGCTCCCGGCCCGCACATCCTCGCCCTGGCGCCTGGTATTGGCGCCTTTGCGCAGTCCCGCCGGCAAGTGCACGAATCCCGCTGCGTCAGCCTCGACATCCTCCTGCATGAACACCGTATCCGCCCCATCCGGCAGCGGCGCTCCGGTGAAAATGCGCCGCGCCGTGCCGCCTCTGAGCGTCGCCACGGCAGTATCGCCGGCGGCCACCCTTCCTTCGACCGGCAGCGACGTCGCCCGCTCGAGATCCGCCATTCGCACCGCGTAGCCATCGACCGCCGAATTCGCGAACGGCGGCAAGTCGATCGGCGCCATCACATCCTCCGCGAGCACCCGCCCGTCCGCTTCGGCGAGTGTGACGCGTTCGCTCTCCAGGTTCGGCGGCACATTGAGGGTGATGATCCGCATCGCCTCCTCGACCGGCATCAGCCTGCCACCGAAGGCGAAGCAATCGTCGGAAAGCTGGGCCATCAGGCGCTGCCTCTATCCAGTTCCGTGCCATCGGATAGACGTGAGAGGGAGGGCCTGGGCGAGCACGACCTCGGCAATCCCGCCCAGGTCGTCCAGGTCCCGGACCGGCACGCCTGCCTCGGGGAACGGCGTGTCGGAGGCAACCGCGATAATCGCCGGATCCGCGGGAAAGAGCGGCTCCATGCCGTTCGCGCGGCGATAGGTTTCGATCTTCGGATGCGGCTCTCGCTTGAACCCCTCGACCACCACCAGGTCCGCCGGCCCCATGTGGGCGAGCAGCCCGGCAAGCGTGGGCTCGGGCGCGCCCCGCAACTCGTGGATCAGCGCCCAGCGGTTGGCGGAGGCCACCAGAACCTCCGCCGCGCCGGCCGCGCGGTGTTGCCACGAGTCCTTCCCCGGCTGATCGACATCAAATCCGTGATGCGCATGCTTCAGCGTCGATACCCGAAGCCCGCGCTCAGCCAGGAGGGGAATCAGCCGGCAGACGAGCGTCGTCTTGCCCGATGCATGCCATCCGACCACACCGATTATCCGCATCGGGGCATGGCTCCGGGCAATCGGCGCTGATCTGCCATGACGCCAAAATGGCGGGTCCGATTGATCGCAGCAAGCTTGAGGCATACATGAAGTGTTGAGCGAATGAGGAAGGCCCTTCTGATGAGCCATACGGGTCTGGGTGGTCCATCCGGCAATGGTGCATCGCCACCTGCGGTGCACAGTTTCCGTCATCCAGGCGGCGGACGTGGCCGTGCGCGGCCTGTTCCCAAAGGCCGTGTCGTCGATCCACAGGCCCGGGACGAGATTGCGGCCCTGCTCGGCGACCGTCCTCGGCGGCGCGACCTCCTGATCGAGCATTTGCATTTGATCCAGGATGCCAAGGGCCAGCTTTCCGCGGCGCACCTCGCCGCACTCGCCGATCTGCTGGGCCTCGCCATGACCGAGGTCTACGAGGCCGCAACTTTTTACGCGCATTTCGACGTCGTGAAGGAGGATGACGCGCCCGTTCCTCCGCTCACGGTGCGTGTCTGCGACAGCATCACTTGCGCGCTCCACGGATCGGAGGAGCTGCTCGCGGATCTCAAAGCGCGCCTCGGAGCCAATGTGCGCGTCGTCCGCGCGCCCTGTGTCGGCCTCTGCGATCAGGCCCCGGCAGTCGAGGTCGGGCATCATTATGTGGTTCGCGCCGATGCCGCCCGGGTGGAGGAGGCGGTTCGGGCACGCCGGACTAGGCCCGAGCTTCCTGCGTACATCGATCATGCGGCGTACCGCGCCGGCGGCGGCTACGCGCTTCTCGCGCGGCTTCGCTCCGGCGCCTTGACCTCGGAATCCGTCCTCAATGCGCTGGATCAGGGTCTGCTGCGCGGTTTCGGCGGTGCCGGCTTTCCCGCGGGGCGCAAATGGCGCTCCGTCCTCGGCCAGCCGGCGCCGCGGCTGATGGCGGTCAACGCCGACGAAGGCGAGCCGGGGACGTTCAAGGATCGCCATTTCCTCTACACCGATCCGCATCGCGTGCTGGAAGGCATGCTGATCGCCGCCCACGTCGTCGAGGCGAAGGAGATCTACTTCTATCTTCGCGACGAATATCCGATCGGTCACGAGATCCTGCACCGGGAACTGGCGAAATTGCCGCCCGGCAGCCCACAGGTCCATCTCCGCCGGGGCGCCGGCGCCTATATCTGCGGCGAGGAATCCTCGATGCTGGAAAGCATTGAAGGCAAGCGCGGCCTGCCGCGCCAGAAGCCGCCTTATCCGTTCCAGGTCGGGCTGTTCGGCCGCCCGACGCTGATCAACAACGTGGAAACCCTCTACTGGGTGCGCGACATCCTCGAAAAGGGCCCGGCCTGGTGGAATGGCCACGGTCGTAACGGCGGAAAAGGGCTGCACAGCTACTCGGTTTCGGGCCGCATCCGCGAACCGGGCGTGAAGATCGCGCCGGCAGGCGTCACCGCCCGCGAGCTGATCGAGGAATTCTCGGGCGGCATGCAGCCGGGACACCGCTTCGCTGCCTACCTGCCCGGCGGCGCCTCTGGTGGCATCCTGCCGGCCTCGATGGCCGACATCCCTCTCGATTTCGGCACCCTCGAGAAATACGGCTGCCTGATCGGCTCCGCCGGCGTCGTCGTCCTCTCCGACCAGGACGACGTGAAAGCAGCGGCGCTCAACCTGATGCGCTTCTTTGAAGACGAAAGCTGCGGCCAGTGCACGCCCTGCCGGGCCGGCACCGAGAAGGCGCGCATCCTGATGGAACGCCGGGTCTGGGATCGTCCGCTGCTCGGCGAGCTCGGCCACGTGATGCGCGACGCCTCGATCTGCGGGCTCGGCCAGGCGGCGCCGACCCCGGTCGATACTGTGATCCGCTATTTCCCCGAGTTGTTCGCCGATGGAGGCGCCACGTCATGAGCGAGCCGATCCTGTTCGAGTTGGACGGACGACAGGTCGAGGCCGCGCCGGGTGAAACCATCTGGCAGGTCGCCCGCCGCCTCGGGACCGAGATCCCGCACCTCTGCTACGCCCCGGAGCCCGGCTATCGGGCCGACGGCAATTGCCGCGCCTGCATGGTGGAAGTCGAAGGCGAGCGCGTGCTCGCCCCGTCCTGCACCCGCATGCCCACCTCCGGCATGCGCGTCCGAAGCGCAACCGAGCGGGCGATCAAGTCGCGCCGGATGGTCATGGAATTGCTCATCGCCGACCAGCCGGCCCGCCAGACATCGCACGACCCCACCTCGAAATTCTGGGCCTGGGCCGACCGCGAGGAGATCTCGGAAAGCCGCTTCCCGCACACCGATCGCTGGCCTGCGGATCCCAGCCACCCCGCCATGCGCGCCAATCTCGACGCCTGCATCCAGTGCACTCTCTGCGTGCGCGCCTGCCGCGAGGTGCAGGTGAACGATGTCATCGGCATGGCGTTTCGCGGAGCGCACGCCAAAGTCGTGTTCGACATGGACGACCTGTGGGGTCAATCCACCTGCGTCGGCTGCGGCGAATGCGTGCAGGCGTGCCCCACCGGCGCCTTGATGCCGTCCGCCTATCTCGACGAGCATGAGACTCGTGTCGTCTGGCCGGACCGCACGGTCGATAGCGTCTGCCCCTACTGCGGCGTCGGCTGCCAGGTGCATTATCGTGTCAAGGACGAGAAGATCGTCTACGCCGACGGGAGCGACGGTCCGGCCAACCATCAGCGCCTCTGCGTCAAGGGGCGGTTCGGAGTCGACTACATCCACCATCCGAACCGGTTGACGAAGCCGCTGATCCGCCGCGACGGCGTCGCCAAGAACGCGCTCGACCAGGTGGACCCCGCCAACCCGTTGACCCACTTCCGGGAGGCAACATGGGAGGAGGCGCTCGATCGCGCCGCCGGCGGGCTTAAGAAGCTTCTCGACCAGCACGGGCCGGCTTCGCTCGCCGGCTTCGCCTCCGCCAAGGGAACCAACGAGGAGGCCTATCTTTTCCAGAAGCTGGTGCGCACCGGCTTCCGCTCCAACAATGTCGATCATTGCACGCGGCTTTGCCACGCCTCTTCCGTTGCCGCGCTGATGGAGGGGATCAATTCCGGCGCCGTGACGGCACCGGTCTCGGCCGCGCTCGACGCCGAGGTGATCGTGATCATCGGCGCCAATCCGACCGAGAATCACCCGGTCGCCGCGACCTTCATCAAGAATGCCGTCAAACAGCGGGGCGCCAAGCTGATCGTGATCGATCCACGCCGTCAGGTGCTTTCGCGCCACGCGCTCCGCCATCTGGCGTTCAAACCGGGCACCGACGTCGCTCTGCTCAATGCCCTGATCTACACGATCATCGAGGAAGGTCTCACGGATCAGCAGTTCATTGCCGCCTGGACCGAGGGCTTCGACGAACTCAAAGCCCGGATCAAGGATTTCCCGCCGGAAAAAATGGCGGCCGTTTGCGGCATTCCGGCCGCGATCCTGCGTGAGGTGGCGCGACTCTACGCCCGCTCCCGGGCCTCGATCCTGTTCTGGGGCATGGGGATCAGCCAGAGTATTCACGGCACCGACAATGCGCGCTGCCTGATCGCGCTCGCCATGATCACCGGCCAGATCGGCCGGCCGGGTACCGGGCTGCACCCATTACGCGGCCAGAACAATGTCCAGGGTGCCTCCGATTCCGGGCTGATCCCGATGGTCTATCCCGACTATCAGCCGGTCACGGACCCGGACGTACGGCGCACCTTCGAGGCGCACTGGGGCATGAAGCTCGATCCGAATGTCGGGCTCACCGCCGTCGAGATCATGAACGCGATCCACGCCGGTACCATCCGCGGCATGTATGTCGTCGGTGAGAACCCCGCGATGTCCGATCCCGATCTCAGCCATGTGCGCCAGGGCCTGGCGAAGCTCGAGCACCTCGTGGTCCAGGATCTGTTCCTGACCGAGACCGCCTTCCACGCCGATGTCGTGCTGCCGGCCTCGAGCTTCGCCGAGAAATCCGGCACCTTCACCAATACCGACCGGCGCGTGCAACTGGTCCGCCCGGTGCTCGGCTTGCCCGCCGGCACGCGCCAGGACTGGTGGCTGATCCAGGAAATCGCCCGTCGCATCGGCCTCGGCTGGAACTATTCCGGCCCGTCCGAGATCTACACCGAGATGGCGTCCACCATGCCCTCGCTCAACAACATCACCTGGGAAAGGCTCGTGCGCGAAGGTGCCGTCACCTATCCGGCCGACGCGCCGGACAAGCCGGGCAACTAGATCATCTTTGCGTCCGGTTTCCCGACCAAGAGCGGACGGGCGAAGCTGGTGCCGGCCGATGTCCTGCCGCCGGACGAGCTGCCGGATGACCAGTATCCACTGGTGCTGTCAACCGGCCGCTTGCTGGAGCACTGGCACACCGGCGCCATGACCCGCCGCGCCCACCTGCTCGATGCGCTTGAACCCGAGGCGATTGCGGCCATGGCCCCGCGCGAGCTCAGTCGCCTGGGACTCCGGCCTGCCGACATGATCCGGCTGGAAACGCGCCGCGGCGTGATCGAGCTCAAGGTGCGCGCCGACCGGGACGTGCCCGAGGGCATGGTCTTCATGCCATTCTGCTACGCCGAGGCCGCGGCCAATCTGCTCACCAATCCCAAGCTCGATCGCTGGGGCAAGATCCCGGGATTCAAGTACTGCGCTGCCCGCGTCACCCGCGCCGAGACGCTGCCGGCGGCGGCCGAGTAGACCCCGCCGTCGCGAACCCGGGGCGAGGGCAGCGCCCGCCGGCCGGCGGAATTCGGAACTGGAGAAGGGCGGGCCTGAAGCCGTAAGCGTTCGGCCCGTCGCCGCGGCCTTTCCCGCGATAACGCGCAACTGAGCCTGCCGGCGCGAACCCGCCGATCGATAATGGACCGAGGAATCGGCTGCGAATGCGATGCGGAAGCTCGTAACACAGAACCTCTCTGCCGTCGCCGCGATCGGCGTGCTGCTGTTCGTCCCGGCCGGCACGCTTGCCTGGCCGCAGGCGTGGGTGTTTCTCGCGCTTTTCTTCGTCTCCGGTCAGGTGATCGGCACCTGGCTCCTCAAGACCAACCCCGGCCTCCTGGCAGAACGGCTGAAATCGCCGATGCGAGGTAATCATGCGCCGCGCGATCGGACCGTGACGGCGATCCTCCTCGCCGCATTCGCCCTTTGGCTCGTCCTCATGGCGCTGGATGTGCGTCGTTTCGAGACTTCGTTCGTGCCGGTCTGGGTCGAAACGTTCGGCGCGTTGCTGATCGCCGGCACCTTCTGTGTCTGGAGCCGGGTCCTTGGCGAGAACAGCTTCGCCGCGCCCAGCGTGCGATTGCAGAAGGAGCGTGGCCACACTGTGATCGCAACCGGCCCGTACGCGCTCGTTCGCCATCCGATGTATGCCGCAGCGGTGGGGTTTTTCATCGGCACACCCCTGCTGCTGGGTTCTATCCCGGGATTTTTCGGGCTCCTGGTCTTCATGCCGCTCCTGGCGCTGCGCGCTCTCGGCGAGGAAGCGCTCCTCGTCGAAGGTTTGCCGGGGTATCGCGATTATACGCTGGCCGTGCGCTATCGCCTGTTGCCTGGAATCTGGTGACCGGGCCGAGTTGCCTCGATGGCAATGGCTCACGGGATGAGGTTGCCCGCGCTCCCCGATCCCGCTCGCGATCTTCGTCCGATCGCGCGAGCGACACCGCACCGCGCGACTCCAAAACTTTGCTGAGCGATGCCGCACGAACCTCGACGTAGGAACCCGGCGTCGGCTGGGCAGGCCTTTGCCCGGAGGTTTGCGAGGCCTTCTCCCGATCGCGTGCCCCGATCAGCCGGCGTCGGCGGTGAAATCCGCCAGATATTCCGAGACCGGCACAACACCCGCGAGCAGCAGATGCTCGCGCGCCCGCGTGCAGGCGACATAGAGCAGCCGGCGCTCAGTTTCGTAAATATCGTCGAGCTCCGCTTCGTCCGCGGCGTCGGCGATGCGCGCATCGAGCGGCAGGATGCCCTCGTCGCACGCCATCACGACGACGGCACGAAATTCCAGACCCTTGGCGAGGTGAATCGGAGCGGTCGTCATCTCGGCCGCCCCGGCCAGGCCGGCGATCGCGTTCCTTGCACGCCCCACGAGCTCAGCCGTGCGTACGAAGATGCCGATCTCACGGGGCA
>JBOHMK010000103.1:0-4985 GCA_050730115.1 Acetobacteraceae bacterium | reverse complement strand
TGCAGGAAATGTTTCGCGAGCATCACGCTCTGCAATGCGGGTTCTGCACGCCGGGGATGGTGATGAGCGCCATCGACCTCGTGCAGTCGCATCCCGAGGGCCTCTCCGAGAAACAGATCCGCCACGGCCTCGAGGGCAATCTCTGCCGCTGCACCGGCTATCATAACATCGTCAAGGCGGTGGCCGCGGCCTGGCCCCTCATGCACGGCAAGGCGATGCCGGCGGCCGCAGAATAAGCGCCGGCGGCCACGAACTCAGCAAGCGCGCGCGAAGAGAGAGGGAGGATGTCGCCATGGCATTCGAGGGCATCGGCGCTTCGGTCCGCCGGGTGGAGGATCAGCGGTTCCTGAGTGGGCGCGGCAACTACACGGACGACATCAACCGGCGCGGTCAGCTCTACGCCGTCATCCGCCGCTCCGACCGGCCGCACGCCCGGATCGCATCACTTGACACCGCGGAAGCCCAGGCGATGCCCGGCGTGGTCGCCGTCTATACCGGCGCCGACCTCGCCGCCGACAATGTCGGTGGCCTGCCTTGCGGCTGGCTGGTCAAGAACAAGGACGGCACGCCGATGGCCGAGCCGCCGCATCCGGTGCTGGCCATCGGCAAGGTGCGCCACGTCGGCGATCCCGTTGCCGTGGTGATCGCGGAGTCCCGTCAGCAGGGCAAGGACGCGGCCGAAAGGATGGCGATCGATTTCGAGGATCTGCCGGGTATCAGTTCGGCCGAGGATGCAATCGCGCCGGGTGCGGCCCTGCTGCACGACGAGGCGGCGGGCAACATCTGCTATGACTGGCATATCGGTGACCAGGCGGCCGTTGACGCGGCCTTCGCCAAGGCGGCGAGCGTCGTCAGGCTCGATCTCACGAACAGCCGGCTGATTCCGAACGCGATGGAACCGCGCGCCGCGATCGGCGATTTCGACCGTGGGACCGGCGAGCATACGCTCTTCACCACCAGCCAGAATCCGCACGTGATCCGTCTTTTGATGGGCGCCTTCGTGCTGCACATCCCGGAGAGCCACCTCAGAGTCGTCGCCCCCGATGTCGGCGGCGGGTTCGGCTCCAAGATCTACCATTACGCCGAGGAGGCGATCGTCACCTGGGCCGCCGCGAAGCTCGGCCGGCCGGTGAAGTGGACCGCCGAGCGGACCGAGAGCTTCATTTCGGACGCGCACGGGCGTGACCATGTCACGACCGCCGAAATGGCCCTCGACAAGGACGGAAATTATCTGGCGCTCCGCGTCAGGACGCTGGCCAACATGGGCGCCTATCTCTCCACCTTCGCGCCCAGCATCCCGACCTATCTCTATGCCACGCTTCTCGCCGGCGTTTACCGGACCCCGGCGATCTACGCCGAGGTGAAGGCGGTGTTCACCAATACCGTGCCGGTCGATGCCTATCGCGGCGCCGGCCGCCCCGAAGCCGCCTACCTCCTCGAGCGGCTGACCGACGTGATCGCGCACGACACCGGAATCGACCGGGTGGCGCTGCGGCGGCGCAATTTCATTCCCGCCGACGCGTTCCCCTACCAGACGCCGGTCGCCTTGCAATACGACAGCGGCAACTATCAGGCGACTCTGGAAACCGCGCTCAAGGCCGCAGACTGGAACGGCTTCCCGGCCCGCCGGGCCGCCGCGCTGGCCAGAGGCAAGCTGCGCGGCATCGGCATCTCAACCTATCTCGAAGCCTGCGGCATCGCGCCCTCCGCAGTCGCCGGCGCGCTCGGCGCCCGTGCTGGGCTCTACGAGGCCGCCAATATCCGCGTGCATCCAACCGGCAGCGTCAGCGTCTTCACCGGCTCGCACAGCCATGGCCAGGGACACGAAACCACCTTCGCCCAGCTGGTCGCCGATCACCTCGGCGTGCCCTTCAATCAGGTCGAGGTGGTGCACGGAGATACCGCGAAAATTCCGTTCGGAATGGGAACGTACGGCAGCCGCAGCCTCGCCGTTGGCGGCTCGGCCATCGTCAAGGCCATGGACAAGATCATCGCCAAGGGCAAGCGCATCGCTGCCCACCTGATGGAAGCCTCTCCGGCCGACATCGAGTTCAAGAACGGTACCTTCTCGGTCGCAGGTACCGATAAATCGAAGTCGTTCGCCGAGATCGCGCTCACCGCATACGTGCCGCACAACTTTCCGCACGACGAGTTGGAGCCAGGCCTCGAAGAGAACGCTTTCTACGATCCCAAGAACTTCACCTTTCCGGCCGGATGCATGATCGCTGAAGTGGAAATCGATCGCGAAACCGCCGTGCCAACGGTGGTGAGCTTCGTTGCTGTGGACGATGTCGGCCGCGTCATCAACCCGATGATCGTCGAGGGCCAGGTGCACGGCGGCGTCGCGCAGGGGATCGGCCAGGCGCTCCTGGAAAGCGCCGTCTATGACTCCTCCGGGCAGATCATGACCGGATCGATGATGGATTACACGATGCCACGCTCGGACGATCTGCCCTCGTTCAAGACCGCCAACGAGGTCACGCTCTGCACCCACAATCCGCTCGGCGTCAAAGGCTGTGGCGAACTCGGCACCATCGGCAGCCCGCCGGCGATCGTCAATGCGGTCATCGACGCGCTCTCCGATTACCAGGTGCGGCACCTCGACATGCCGCTGAGTGCGCAGAAGATCTGGTCGGCTATAGCGGCCGGGACACAACCGAAGGCCGCCGAATAGCCGCATTTTCCAGGCACGGCGAACAGCACCGGGGAACAACCATGTACGATTTCACCTATCAGAAGCCTGCCAGCCTCGCGGAAGCGGTGAAGCTGCTCGGTGCCGATTCCGAGGCCAAGCCGCTGGCCGGCGGCATGACCCTGATCCCGGTTCTGAAGCAGCGGCTCAACAAGCCATCGGCGCTGATCGACCTCGCGGGGGCCGGATTGGCCGCCATCAGCGTGGCCGGCGGCAAGGTCCGGATCGGCGCCATGACGACGCACGCAACGGTTGCCAATTCCGCCGACGTCAAAAAGGCCATTCCGGCCCTCGCCAGGCTCGCTTCCGGCATCGGTGACAACGAGGTCCGCCATCGCGGCACGATCGGCGGCTCGCTCGCCAATGATGATCCAACCGCCGACTACCCGGCCGCGGCTCTTGCCCTCGGCGCGACCATCGAGACCAATAAGCGCAACATCAAAGCTGACGACTTCTTCCAGGGCATGTTCACTACGGCACTCGAACCGGGCGAGCTGATCACCGCGGTCGAGTTCCCGGTGCCCCAGAAGGCGGCCTACATGAAATTCCCCAATCCCGCCTCGCGCTATGCGATCGTCGGCGTGTTCGTGGCAAGCGGGTCGTCAGGGGTCCGCGTCGCGGTGACGGGGGCCGGCCAGAGCGGCGTGTTCCGCCACCAGGCAATGGAGGCGGCACTGCAGAAGTCCTTCTCGCAAGCGGCGATCGCCGATATCAAAACCCCGACCGATGGCCTCAACGGTGACCTCCACGCCTCCGCCGAATATCGCGCTCACCTCGTCGGCGTCATGGCGCGTCGCGCCGTTGCCGAAGCCGGTTAGAACGCGTCAGGACATCCTCTCGCGACCAAGATGACCGAGCGGTTGGAGCAACTTCATGTCGTCGTCATCGGCGCCGGCATCGTTGGGGCTGCCGCGGCGTTTGAACTGCTGGCGGACGGCCATCGGGTCAGCATTCTCGATCCGGGTCCGCCCGGGGGCGAACAGGCGGCAAGCTACGGCAACGGTTGCTGGCTGAGCCCCAGCTCCGTCGTCCCGATGTCCATGCCCGGCCTGTGGCGAAAGGTTCCGGGTTTTCTCGCCGATCCGCTCGGACCGCTCGCCATTCGCTGGAGCTATCTCCCGCGCCTCACGCCCTGGCTCGTCCGCTACCTCCGCGCCGGTGGCACGATCGGCAAAGTGGAGGCGATCGCGCGTGCGCTCCGCCCTCTCCTCGCCGACTCTCCCCGGCGCCACCAGCGCCTGGCGACCGCGGCGGCCGTCGGCGGCCTGGTCCAGCGGAACGGGCTCCTCCACGTCTTTCCCGACCGCACGGATTTCGCGGCCGACGCGCTCGCCTGGAGGCTCCGCCGGGAAAACGGGGTACGCTGGATTGAACTCGAGGAAGATGATCTCCGCCAGCACGAACCCGCGCTCGACCGGCGCTACCGTTTCGGCGTCCTGATCGAAGATGGCGGGCACTGCACCGACCCCGGCGCCTACGTGGCGGCGGTGGTCGAAAGCGCGGTCGGGCGGGGCGCGCGCCTCCAGCGCACGCGTGCGACAGGCTTCGCGTTCGATCGGCGCCGCCTCACTGCCGTCCGAACCGAGTCGGGCGCGATCGCCTGCGATCGGGCGGTGATTGCCGCGGGCGCGTTTTCGAAGCCGCTGGCCGAGGCGGCCGGTGATCACGTCAGCCTGGAGACCGAACGTGGCTATCACGCAACGATCCTGGGCGCCGAGAGCGGACCCCGAACACCGCTGATGCCAAGCGACGGCCGAATGGCGCACACCATGACGACGGGTGGCCTTCGCATTGCCGGGCAGGTGGAACTGGCCGGGCTCACGGCTGCCCCGAACTGGAAGCGAGCCGCGATCCTCCGGGATTTCGCCCTCAAGACCTGGCCCGCCCTGCCACGCTCGCTCGGGCCCGAGAATGTCCGGTTCTGGATGGGGCACCGTCCGGCAACGCCGGATAGTTTGCCCTGCATCGGCCCGTCCACGGCGTCCCCCGACATCATCCACGCCTTCGGCCACGGGCACATCGGGCTGGCCGCGGGGGCGGCCACCGGGCGGCTGGTCGCCGACCTCATCGGGGCCAAGCGGCCGACGATCGATCTCGCGCCCTATTCGCCGCAGCGCTTTCGTTAGCATGAACGTTGCGATCTGCGTTTGAGGTGCGGTTTCCGTGTGCAGCGCGTCGGCGCAGCGGCCACCGCGGGCGTGAGGAATGGGCGCGAATCGCCACCCTTGATTACAATTCAGTCCGAAATTGCCCCCAAGTTTAGTGCAATCCCGGACTGGCGGTGTCTCATTGC
>JBOHMK010000102.1:0-5798 GCA_050730115.1 Acetobacteraceae bacterium | reverse complement strand
CTCTCGCGGCCGAACAGGTAATTGGCAGCGTGGAACACGGGTCCCGCGTGCGGCTTGACCGCCACGCGATCTTGCGGACGCAGCAACGCGAAATAGAGTGCCGTCATCAACGAGACGACCGACGCCGACGACGCTTGGTGCCCGCCGACTTTCAGCCCGTCACGATTGGTGCGGATGTGGTTGGCATTGTGGATCGTCCAGGCCGAAAGCCAGAGCAGCTTGCGCTCGATTTCCTTGAGCAGGAAAAGGCGCCGCGCGCCTCGTTGACTTACCGGGCCCTCCTCGATCGCAGCCAGCACCGGCTCGTTCATCGTTCAGCGCCAGCCGTGCAACAGCCGCCTCACCGTCGTCGACGCATTGCGCTTGCCGGCGCCTACGTAATCCTCGTGCCACGCCTCGATCCGCTCAGGGTCATAAAGGTAGTTCACCATCATCGTGGCGCCTTCCTTGACTCCCCGCTCCGAGATATCGGCCAGCATGTTGATCCGCTCCAGACGGGCCCCGTTGGCCAGGTGAAAATGGGCAACCGGATCGAGCGCACGTTTGCCCTTCGATTCGACCAGCAGATAACGGGCAAGCAGCCGCCCGAGCACCGGTTCGGCGGCGCGCACGCTCGTCTGGTCACGGAACCAGCCGCGGTGGCCAAGAATCGCCGCCAGCGCCGCCGCTCCCGTCTCCGCCGCCGGCCCCACAGCCGGTGCTGCAGTGCGCAGGGCCGTATCCTCCTCGGTCGAAAAGAGATCCGGCGGATTCGCAGCCAGGATCTCGGCAAGCCAGCGGCGAAAGCCGGGCACCGGAGAGAGGGTCGCAAACGCATTCAGGTTGCGGAACTCGGACGACAACTCCTCGACCACGCGCTTGATCAGGAAATTGCCGAAGCTGATCCCCGACAACCCGCGCTGGCAATTGCTGATGGAATAAAAGATTGCGGTATCCGCCACATGTGGATCCAGAAGCGGAGCTTTCTGGTCGAGCAGCCCCTGCACGGATGACGCAAAGCCCTGCACCAGCGCGACTTCAACAAAGATCAGCGGCTCCTGCGGCATGCGCGGATGGAAGAACGCGTAGCAGCGTCGGTCGGAATCGAGACGATTCTTGAGGTCGCGCCACGAGCGGATCTCGTGCACCGCTTCGTAGCCGACCAGCCGTTCCAATAGCGAGGCCGGACTCGACCAGTCGATGCGGCGGAGCTCGAGAAACCCGACATCGAACCAGCTTGCCAGCAGGCCGCGCAGATCCGCTTCCAGCGCTCCGAGCGTCGGTGAATCCCCCGTCAGGTTGAGCAGCGCTGCCCGGAGATCAACCAGGAACTTGACCCCGTCCGGAATCGTCGTGAACTGCCTGAGCAGCTTGACGGGTGGCGGCTCCAGTGCGCGGCGAAGTTCGACCGTCGCCCCCGCCCTGAGCCCGGCATCGGTCGCTTCCACGAACCCACGATAGGCGCCGGCGATGCTCTCGGGATCGGGATCGAACCCGGCCAACGTTTCAAGAAACGATTTCTGACCTGCAGCATCGAGTTGCAGATAGGAAGTGGCCAGACGCGCAGCACGGTTGCGCACGCTGACCTCGCCCCCCCGCCCGTTGAGGCAGGCCTGCAATTGCTCCGCCACCGACAACTCGGGCTCGCCGGGCGTAGTCGAGGCGAGATCCCGCCACGCCCGCGCCAGCCGCCGTCGCGCCCAGCCGAACATCCGGCCTTGGCCTTCGGCCGGTGCGGCCGCTTCGTTCATCAAGTTCTGTTTGGCCATCGCCCTGCTCCCTGCCGGGAGAGATAGTAGCGCAACGCGACCGGCGGCAGAGCCGGGTTCGCGGAAAGTTCAGCCGGCTTCGGCCGGCCTGCGAACCGCCTTGATGATCGCCGAAAAATCCTCTTCGGCGTGCCCCTGAGCGGCGAAAGCTGCAAACAGCGCAGTCGCCTTGCGGGCAAGCGCCAGCTCGAGCCCCGCTTCACTCGCCGCCAGCTCGCCAAGACGTAGATCCTTGAGCATCAGCCGGGTTGCGAAGCCGGGCTTGTAGTCGAAGTTCGCCGGGCTAGTCGGGACCAGGCCAGGTACCGGGCAATAGTTGGTGAGCGACCAGCACTGGCCAGAGGAGGCATTGGCAACCGCGAACAGCCGGTCCTTGGCAAGCCCAAGCTGTTCCGCGAGCGCGAACGCCTCGCTTACCGCAATCATGCTGGCACCGAGAATGAGGTTGTTGCAGATCTTCGCCGCCTGTCCGGCGCCGGCGCTGCCGCAATGGATGATCCGCTTGCCCATCTGAGCGAGCAAAGGCTCGGCCCGCGCGAATGCCGCCTGCTCGCCCCCGGCCATGAAGGTGAGGGTCGCTGCCCGCGCGCCGGCAACCCCGCCGGAGACCGGCGCATCGAGCGCCGCCATCCCTGCCGCGGCCGCACGCTCATGCAGCACCCGCGCCGAACCGACATCGATCGTCGAGCAATCGATGAACAGCACCCCTTTCGCCGCCAAGCCGAGCGCCTGCCCATAGACTTCGAGCACGTCGCCGCCCGCCGGCAGCATGGTGAGCACCGTCTCGGCCCCGCCGACCGCCACCGCGAGATTAGCGGTCAGAGCAAGGCCCCCCGTGCCGGCGGCTTGTCGCGCGGCCGGCGCAACATCGAAGCACTCCAGCCTGTGACCCGCCTTAACGAGATTGAGGGCCATCGGCAGGCCCATGTTGCCAAGCCCTATGAAACCGACCCGTGCCATCCCTCGTGCCTCCCTTCGAGCGCCGCCAGCGCCTCCGGAATCCCCTCCGGCAGATCTTCGGCAATCAGGCCGCGCCCCACTCTCTCTGCGGCCACCCCATGCAGGAAGACGCCGGCCGCCGCTGCATCCCGGGCCGGCATCCCTTGCGCGATCAGGCCGGCAATCATCCCGGCCAGCACGTCACCCGCGCCGGCGGTGGCAAGATCGGGCGGTGCCGAGGCATTGATCGCGGCCCACCCGTCCGGTGCGGCGACGATGCTGTCGGCGCCTTTGAGCAACACCACCGCCCCGGTCCGCACCGCCGCGGCCCGTGCGGCGGCCAGGCGATCCGGCCCGGGCGGCCCGAACAGCCGGGCAAATTCGCCGGCGTGCGGTGTCAACACCGCCGCACCCCTGAGGCCGTCAGGCTCGCCGGCGAACGCGGTCAGCGCATCGGCATCCGCCACCACCTCTTTGCCGGCAGCGAGCAGCTTCGGCAGTGCCTCCCGTGCGGCGGCAGCACCGAGCCCGGGTCCGGCCACAAATACACTGCGCCGCCGATCGCCGAGCAGCTCTGCGAGCGCCGTCTCACTCACGATCACTCCCGGCTCGCCGCCACGATAAACCGCCGCCGCGGTCGGGGACGGCGCCGCAATCCCGACCATTCCGGATCCGATCCGTCGCGCCGCCGCGGCCACCAGCCGCGCCGCGCCGGTCATCGTCTCGCCGCCAAGCACGGTGACATAACCTCGATCATATTTGTGCCCACCCAGTGCCGGCCTTGGCAGACGCCAGAGCGTCGGTCCGTTGGCGAAGGTCTTGGCGCCGACGACCGGGAGCACCGTTTCCGGGATCCCGATATCGGCCAGCACGAGTGGGCCGCACAGCACGCGTCCGGGTAGCAGGAGATGGCCGGGCTTACGCCGGAAGAAGGTGACCGTGAGCATCGCCTCCGGGGCAAAGCCGAGCGGTTGCCCGCTCGCCCCGTCGAGCCCGCTCGGCACATCGACCGCAACAATCCGCCGCGCCGCACGCAGCACCTCCCTGACCTTGTCGTCGAGCGGGCGAGAGAGACCAGCTCCGAACACGGCGTCGATCACGAGTTCCGCGCGCGCGGCGGCGGCGGCCGTGAACTCAACGCCGAACCCGTGCCAGCGTGCGGCGGCTCGCGCCGCGTCGCTGCCAGGCCGGGATGGCGCCAGCGTTGCCAGAACGACCGGCCAGCCCGCCTCCTGAAGTCGGCGCGCGACCACGTAGCCATCGCCGCCGTTGTTGCCGGGCCCGGCCAGCACGAGCGTACGGCAAGCCGCAAACCGCCGCCGCACCGCACGTGCGACGGCCCGGCCCGCATTCTCCATCAACGCGATCCCGGGAACTCCACCTTCGGCTGCCGCCGCATCGGCGCGGCCCATCTCGGCAGGATCCAAGAGTTCCGGCGGAACCTCGGGCATCATGCGCAAGCGAGCTCCGAACTCACACGCTCTGCAAGCAGGCAGCATTTCCGCATCACCGACGGCAGCGCCTCCCGGGAGAGCTCACTCCGCGCGCAAAGAAACCCCGGCGCCGCGATTGCCCGAACACTCGCAGCGTAGAGCGTGATCTCAAGCTTGAAATGCGTGAAGCCGTGCCGGACGACACCAAGCTTCTGCCATTCCGCCGCCATTGGCGCCCCAGCGCGCGCCGCACGCACCGAAATCCGCCGGTCGCACCACTCCGTCCCCGGAAGCTCGGTCATTCCACCAAGCAGCCCCGCTTCCGGCCGCCGCCGCAGCAGCACGCGGCCGCTGCGGTCGGTAAGCCAGAAATGGGCGCCGAAACGCTGAGGGCGCGGTTTCTTCGCCCTCTTCCGTGGCAGCGTCTCCTGCATCCCCGCCGCCCGGCCGGCGCATCCCTCCCGCCAGGGGCAGTGGCCGCAATCCGGGTTCTTTGGCGTGCAGACCGTAGCGCCGAGATCGAACAGCGCCTGAGCGAAATCTCCCGGCCGCGCGCGAACCGCGATGTCGTCTGCCAGCGCACGCGCGTGGCGGCCGAGTTCGCGCATCGCGCCCGGCAGCGGTCTTTCGACTGCGCTCCGTCGCGCGAGGACTCGCGCCACGTTGCCGTCCACCGGCACCACCGGAACATCGAAGGCAATAGCGGCAATCGCCGCCGCCATGTATGCGCCGATCCCGGGAAGGGTCGCGAGCGCCGCCGGTTCGCGCGGTAGTTCCCCATTCACCGTAACCTGGCGCGCCGCGCGCCAGAGATTGCGCGCCCGTGCGTAATAGCCAAGCCCCGCCCAAGCCGCGAGCACCTCCGTCTCCTCGGCTGCGGCAACGGCGCCGAAACTCGGAAATCGGGCCAGGAAACGGGCATAATAGGGCGCCGCTGCCGTCGCCGTCGTCTGCTGCAGCATCACCTCGCTCAGCCAGACGTGGTAGGGATCGGGGCGCTGTCCCGGCGCCGCGCGCCACGGCAGAAGGCGCCGGTTGCCGTCGTACCAGAGGAGCAGTTCGCGGGCCGCTGTCATGGGAGGTCACAAGCTGACGACGAAAGCCGGTATGGCCGCCGGGCCCGCTGCCGGCAAGGAGGGCCAACCGGAGCCTGATCGCTACCCGTACGGCCCGCGGCCGATCGCCGCTCTGTTGCCTCGACTGACCGGCCCGGCCTTCCGCCGCCGCTCGCCGCTCGCCACCCGGCTGATCACCGACTGGGAGACAATCGTCGGCCCGGCCATCGCCGCGGTGACGACACCCCTCCGCTGCCGGGCCGGCGTGCTGACGATTTCCTGTGCCGGCCCGATTGCGCTCGAACTCCAGCACCTGGCGCCCAAGCTCATCGAGCGGATCAACAACCATTTCGGCCGCGTCCTGGCGAGCCGCCTCGCGTTCCGCCAGTCGCCGCCGGCCAGGCCCGTGGTCCCGTTGCCGCCGTCACTCCCACGGCCCGACGCCGAGGCCGCGCTCTCCGCACGCCTTGCCGGCCTGGAGGAGGGTCCGCTTCGGGACGCGTTCCTCAGGCTCGGTCGTGCGCTCGGGAGCACCGGCGCGCCGACGGCGGCCGCAACCGCTCCACCCTCCTTCCCGGAGAGGGGCCTCTCTTCTTCTCCCCTCTCCCTCTGGGAGAGGGGTA
>JBOHMK010000101.1:0-5608 GCA_050730115.1 Acetobacteraceae bacterium | reverse complement strand
GATCGAGGCCTATCTCGCCCGCCGTGCGCTCGACTATCTCGTCGGCTTTACCCTCTCGCCCGTGCTCTGGCGGAAGTTTCCCGGCAGTCGCAGTGCCGGCCGGGTGCAATCGGTCGCCCTCCGGCTGATTTGCGAGCGCGAGGCCGAGATCGAGGTCTTTCGCGCCCGGGAATACTGGACGGTCGAAGCTGAGTTCGCCACCCCGGCAGGTGCACGCTTCACCGCACGCCTCAGCCATCTGGACGGGCGGAAGCTGGAGCAGTTCACGCTGGCGAGTGCCGCCGATGCGGAGCGTGCCCGGCAAGCCGCAGAGGCCGGGGAATTCCATGTCGCTGTCATCGAAAAGAAGCGGACGCGGCGCTACCCGCCGCCGCCCTTCACGACTTCGACGTTGCAACAGGATGCGAGCCGCAAGTTCGGATTCCGCGCACAGACGACGATGCGGCTGGCCCAGCAACTCTATGAAGGCGTCGATCTGGATGGCGAGACGGTCGGGCTGATCACCTATATGCGGACCGATGGCGTGCAAATGGCGGGCGAGGCAGTGAGTGCGATTCGCACCCATATCCGGAGCACGTTCGGCGGCGATTATTTGCCGCCCGCGCCGCGCGAATACACCGCTAAGGCCAAGAATGCCCAGGAGGCGCACGAGGCGATCCGGCCGACCGACGTCACCCGCACTCCCGCCGAGGTCGGCCGCGATCTTTCGGCGGAGCAGCGCCAGCTCTATGAGCTGATCTGGAAGCGCGCTCTCGCCTCGCAGATGGCTGCGGCCGAGCTTGACCAGGTCGCGGTCGAGATCGCCGATACCACGGGCAGGGTGCGGCTCCGTGCCAATGGCTCAACGGTTGCCTTCGACGGCTTCTACCGGCTCTACC
Organism: Acetobacteraceae bacterium; assembly: GCA_050730115.1. GTDB lineage: Bacteria > Pseudomonadota > Alphaproteobacteria > Acetobacterales > Acetobacteraceae > JAKAWQ01. The sequence goes on along the minus strand of JBOHMK010000101.1, from coordinate 4,730 downwards.
AGGAGGATCGGGACGATACGGCGGAGGACGAGGAGAATCGGGCTCTGCCGCCGATGGCGGAGCACGGTCCGCTCGACCTTGGCGGGGTCGTTGCAACCCAGCACTTTACCGAGCCGCCGCCGCGCTATTCCGAAGCGTCTCTCGTGAAAAAGCTGGAGGAGCTGGGCATCGGCCGGCCTTCCACCTATGCCGCAATTCTTTCGGTACTGCAGGATCGAAAATATGTCCGGCTCGAGAAGCGCCGCTTCTTTCCGGAAGATCGTGGGCGGCTCGTCACCGCCTTCCTGGTCAGTTTCTTCAATCGTTATGTCGATACCGGATTCACCGCTGCACTCGAAGAACAGCTCGACGATATCTCCGGGGGCCGCGCCGACTGGCGCGCCGTGATGCGCGCCTTCTGGGAAGAATTCTCCGACGCGGTCGACCAGACGAAGGATCTGAAGATCTCCGACGTTCTGACGGCGCTCGACCGTGACCTCGGGCCGCACTTCTTCCCCGGGCGCAAGGACGGCTCTGACCCGCGCCTTTGTCCCGCCTGCGGCAAGGGCCGGCTCGGACTCAAGCTCGGTCGGTTCGGCGCCTTCATCGGTTGCTCCAACTATCCCGATTGCCCGTACACGCGGCGCCTCGCGGCCGCGGGCGGCGAAGGTGACGCTGACGAGGGTCTGACCAACGGCATGCGCCTCATCGGCAATGATTCCGAGACCGGCGAGCCGATCACTCTCAGACGCGGCCCGTATGGGCTTTACGTCCAGCAGGGCGACCAGGGCGAGAAGGAAAATGGCCACGAAAAACCGAAGAAGCCGAAACGCGTGACGCTGCCGCGCGGGCTCGCGGGCGAGACCCTGACCCTTGAGCAGGCGCTCGGCCTGCTCGGCTTGCCACGGCCGATAGGCCCGCATCCCGAAACCGGGGAGCCAATCACGGCCGGCATCGGCCGGTTCGGACCGTTCGTCCGGATGGGCAGCGTCTACGCTTCGCTCGACCGTGACGACGATGTGCTGGCGATCGGGCTCAATCGCGCGGTGGACGTACTGGCAAAGAAGCTCGCAAGCCTGCGCAGCCTTGGTGCGCATCCGAGCGACGGCGAGGATGTCCTGGTGCGTAAGGGCCGCTTCGGCCCCTACGTCCAGCACGGCCGGAAGGTCGCAACGCTGCCGAAAGGCACCGCACTCGACGCGGTGACGCTCGATGAGGCTGTGACCCTCCTTGCAGAAAAGGGCCGCATGCTGGGGCGGCGTACAGAAGTGCGAGCCGGCACCAAGGCAAAGGCGAAGCCGCAATCAGGGAAGGCACGCGCCAGTGCGGCGCGCCCGGCGAAAGCGCGACGCAAGTCGGCAGGGTGACATGGGACGGCCTTCGCGGACCGGCGCTCGGCGCAACTCTTCGGGCGGGCTTCCATCTTTTGCGTCCGGCCCGCTCCTTGGCGTCTTTCACGCGAACGCCGCGCCCGAGCGGACCGGCATCAGCGGCGAAGTGATCTCCGCTGACCGGCGTCTCTGCACGCCCTGGCGCGTTCCGACCGGCGTGACCGGCGGCGCCAGGCCTGGTGAACTCGTGCGGGTCGAGTTGCTGCCAGGACGGCGCACCCGCTTTCGTCCCGTCCGCGTCTCGGAGCGTTTTGGTCTGTTCGATGGTGCGCCCTCGCTGCACCGGATCGCGATTCTCAGCCTGGAATTGCCCGAGGAATTTTCCACGGCCGCGTTGGCCGAGGCGGGGCGGGCCGGCCAGGTCGAGGCCGCCGGGCGGGAAGATTTCCGGTCGCTGCCGCTGGTGACAATCGACGGCGAAGACGCCAGGGATTTCGACGACGCGGTGTTCGCCGAACCGGATGGTCAGGGCTTCCGCATCATCGTTGCGATCGCGGACGTCGCTCACTATGTGCCCGCCGGCAGCACCCTCGATCTCGAGGCAATGGAACGCGGCAACAGCGTCTATCTCCCTGGCCGTGTGCTGCCAATGTTGCCGCCGGCGCTTTCGGAGGGTTGGTGCAGCCTCCGCTCCGGTGCCGAGCGCGGGGTCCTGTTCGCCGAAATCCTGATCGATTCGGAAGGCCGCAAGCGTCATCATCGCTTTGGTCGCGGCCTGATGAGGAGTGCGGCGCGCCTCACCTACGAGGAGGTAGAGCGCGCCATCCGGAACAAGCACGAGCTTGGGCTGCCGCCAGGCACGTTGCTGAACCTTCGTGCCGCCTCGCAGGCACTGGCGCGCGAGCGTGCCCGCCGTGGATCGCTCGAGATCGATATTCCCGAGCACAAGGTCCTGCTTGATGACGCCGGCCGGGTGAAGGCCGTCGTTGCCGAAGAGCGATGGGAAAGCCACCGTCTGGTCGAAGATTTCATGATCCTCGCCAACGTCGCTGCGGCAGAGGAAATGTTGGTGCGCGATCTTCCCGGTCTCTATCGCGTGCACGCCCATCCGCCGACAGAGAAGCTGGCCGGGCTCAGAGGGTTCCTCTGCGCCCTCGGGGCCAGGCTGCCCGCAGGCGAGCCTGTTCGCGCTGCCGACCTCACCCGGGCCCTCGCTCCGCTGGCCGGATCTCCAAGGGCCGCAATCGCCGCCGAACGCGTGCTGCAGAGCCTGCCGGAGGCACAGTACTCGGCCGAGAACAGCGGCCATTTTGGGCTGGCGCTTCGCGCATACGCTCATTTCACCAGCCCGATCCGCCGCTACGCCGATCTCCTCGTCCAGCGCGCGCTGATCTCCACTCGCGAGCGGAGGAAAGCCGCAGCGAACCGCGATACCCCGCGGTCACTCGCAATGCTGGCTATCCATCTCGGCATTACCGAGCGCCGCGCAGTGCAAGCCGAGCGCAGCGTCCTCTCCCGTGCTCAGGCGGCATTGCAAGTCGCACGCATTGGCACCATAGAAGATGCACGCATTTCCGGAATGACCCGCTCAGCGGTTTTCGTCAGGCTCACGGAAAGCGGAGCGGACGGCATCGTGCCCGTGTCCACCCTTGTGCGGGGTCCCTGGCATTACGACAGAGAGACCGGGAGTCTCTCCAATGTGCAGAGCGGCCAACATCTCATGCTTGGACAGAATATCTCTGTGCGGCTCGTTACGGCCTGCCCTGTCAGCGGACGCCTGGTCTTCAACCTGCGGCCCGGGGCGGGCATGCGGCCAACGAACGCCCGCCATGGAGGGCAACGCCTGTCGCGGTGAGCCTTGCACGGGCCCTGCTGCTGCTTTTACTGATCGTCCCCGCAGAGGCGTCGGCAGCGCCCGCGGGTGCGATCCCGCACTTTCCAATTGCGCTGGGCGCTGAGGTCTTCTCCGACGCACTGTCTTTCATTCAGCCGCGCACGCTCGCCGCTTATCCGCTTCCTACGCTCGCCCTCTGGGGGCTTGGTGGACTCTCGGCGCTCGATCCGTCGCTTTCCACCGCTGCTTCTGCGAGAACATTAGAGCTCACCGCTTCGGGTCGGTTGCTCGCGGTCGAGCCCCTTCCGACCCCGACCAATGTCTTTGGTTGGGGTCGTGCCATTGCCGCACTTGCTGCCGCGGCCTGGCAGCATTCCGCCAAGGTGCGCGCGCTCGGACCGAACGGCGTGACCCAGGCTTTTTTTGATGAACTCTTCAATCATTTCGATCCCTATTCACGTTACGTGTCACCCGGCCGGGCGGCGGCGGAGCGGGCCAATCGCTCGGGCAGCGTCGGCGCAGGGTTCTCCCTTGGCGCCGAGAACGGGCACGTTGTCGTTGGTTCCGTGATCGCGGGCAGCCCGGCCGCGGCCGCAGGAATTCACCCCGGAGAGCGACTCTTGTCCGTGAACGGCGCACCAACCGCCGGCAGGAGCGTCGCAGCCCTCGAGGCCGAGATGGCCGGCCCGGTCGGAAGTCAGCTCGTGCTCACGCTCGCGGATCCCGGCCATGGCGTACAGACGCTCTCACTGATCCGACAGAAGGTGCCGCCCGAGTCCGTGTTCAGAGTGCGGAACAAAGACCTTCTCGTGCTGCGGATCAGCGCGTTCGATGCGACGACCGGCCCACACCTGGCGGATGAGATCGAGGCCGGACTGTCGGTCCCGAATGCACCCAAGGGCGTGGTGCTGGACCTCAGAGGAAACCGCGGCGGTCTGCTCGATCAGGCGATCTACGCCGCGGACGTCCTGTTGGCACGAGGGGTGATCGCCAGCACGGCCGGGCGTGATCCGGCCGCCTCGCATCTCTGGCAGGCGGCGGGTGCCGATATGGCCAATGGCTTGCCGGTGGTCGTGATGGTGGATGGGCTGACCGCTTCAGCGGCGGAAATTCTCGCCGCCGCGCTCGGCGACAACGGGCGGGCCGTAGTCGTCGGCAGCACCACGCTTGGCAAGGGATTGGTGCAGACGATCGAACGGTTGCCCGATGGGGGTGAACTGTTCGTGACCTGGAGTGCGGTGCTGGCGCCGCGCGGTTGGCCGATCCAGGGCCTCGGCGTCTTACCCCAGGTCTGCACCAGCCACGGACCGCTGTCCCTGGAACGGCAGCTCGCTCTGCTGGCCAAGGGTATCCAGCCGATGGCGCGCGAAATCTACCAGCACGAGACAGCACGGGCTCCGCTACCGTTGGCGCAGATCCTGGCCATTCGCAGCGCCTGCCCGGCGGAGGTCGGCGGCGAGGAGGACATGGCCGCGGCCCAGGTTCTGGTCGACAATCCGGCTGCCTATGCCGCCGCCCTCTTGCCCCCGGCAGGGCATGCACTCACTCCACCCCCGCACTGAGTCTCGTGGTCAGGGATATTCCGC
>JBOHMK010000100.1:0-7155 GCA_050730115.1 Acetobacteraceae bacterium | reverse complement strand
ATCATGACTCGCTCCTGCGGCAACTGCATGAGCTCCGCAGCGAGCACCGTGACCTCGACACGGTGATTGTGCGGCTGTCCGCGGACGCCGCCTGCGATCAGCTCCACCTGCAACGGCTCAAGAAACGGAAGCTGCTCCTGAAGGACGAGATCTCGCGCCTGGAAAGCCGGCTGATCCCGGACAGCATCGCCTGAACCGGCATGCGCGTCGGCATCATCATGGGAAGCCGCTCCGACTGGCCCACCCTCTCTCACGCCGCGCTCACCCTTGACCAACTGGCCGTGCCGCATGAAGTGCGGATCGTCTCCGCCCACCGCACCCCGGACCGGCTGGCGGCCTACGCCAGGGCCGCTCGCTCGCGCGGCATCGGGGTGATCATCGCCGGGGCCGGCGGTGCGGCGCATCTGCCCGGCATGTGCGCGGCGTTCACCGCGGTGCCGGTGCTCGGAGTGCCGGTTGAAAGCGCAGCACTCAAGGGCATGGACAGCCTGCTTTCGATCGTCCAGATGCCGCCCGGCGTGCCCGTTGGAACGCTCGCGATCGGCCGCGCCGGTGCGATCAATGCGGCCCTCCTCGCCGCCGCCATCCTCGCCCTCGCCGATCCGGAACTCGCTGCCCGGGTCGATGCCTGGCGCGCGGCTCAGACCGCGGCGGTGCCCGAGACGCCCGGAGAGGCGCCCGCCGCACCTTCGCCGCCACCATGAGCGGGCCAGCCTTTCCCCTGCCGCCCAATGCGACCATCGGCATTATCGGCGGTGGCCAACTCGGCCGGATGACCGCGCTCGCCGCTGCCCGACTCGGCTATCGCTGCCACGTCCTGACCCCCGAGGATTCGAGCCCCGCCGCGCAAGTGGCCGCGTCCGTGACACTCGGCGAATACGAGGATCCCCGAGCACTTGCCGACCTTGCCTCCCGGGTCGATGTCGTTACCTTCGAGTTCGAGAATGTGAGTGCCGCCGGGCTTGATCTCCTGGCCGCACTCAAGCCGGTCAGGCCGGCGCCCTCGGTCCTGCGCATCAGCCAGGACCGGATTCTGGAGAAATCCTTCCTGATCGGCGCCGGGGTGCCGACCGCGCCGTGGCGGAAAGTCACGACCGAGGCCGAGCTCACCCTCGCGGCACGGGCGCTCGGCTTGCCCGCGGTACTGAAGACCACCCGCCTTGGCTATGACGGCAAAGGTCAGGCCCTGCTGCACCGGCCGGCGGATCTCGCCCGGGCCTTCGCCGCCCTGGCGCCGAAGCCGCTCGTGCTCGAAGGCTTCGTCGATTTTGCGTGCGAAATCAGCGTGATTGCCGCACGCGGCGCGGATGGAAGGGCGGTCGCCTTCGACGCCGTCGAGAACCATCATCACGAGCAGATTCTGGATCTCACCTTGGCGCCGGCGCCGGTTTCAGTCGAAATCGCAGCCGAGGCGCGCCGGATCGCGCTCAAGGTCGCCGCCCGGCTCGATCTCATCGGTCTGGTCGCGGTCGAAATGTTCGTCGATCGCGAGGGCCTTGTGCTCGCCAACGAGATTGCGCCGCGGCCACACAATTCCGGGCACTGGACCATCGATGCCTGCCCGGCGAGCCAGTTTGAGCTCTTCATCCGGGCGATCGCCGGCCTCCCGCTGCCGCCGCCGGTCCGGCATTCGGATGCGGTGATGAAGAACCTGGTCGGGCCCGAGGAAGCCTCCCTCTGGGGCGAAATCCTCGCCACCCCGGGCCTCATCCCGCATCTCTATGGTAAAGCCGAGGCGCGGGCGGGGCGCAAGATGGGCCACGTGACCAGACTTTTCCCGCGCGGCTCTCTTCCCGGCGCCTTCGGTATCCGCGCGGCGCTCGCGCCGCTCACGCCGCGAGCGGACCTCGCCGCAGACAATGGCACGCGGCTTCCGGAGGCTACTTCCGTTGCGCCCGCCAAATAGTTAGCATCAGAGGTTGCATCTCGACTACCGACCCAACCAACTTGGGAGCCTTACCGATGAGTTCGCAATATCCATCCACATTCTGCGGCTGCGCCGCATGTGCGCCGCCCTACGGACGGGAGCTTGCCCGCCGTGCCGTGCTGGGCGGCTTGATCCTTGCTGGGGCCGCTCTCGGGACTGCGCCCTCAACGGCGCGCGCGGCCGGGTCTTCACCCTACAAGGCGATGCTTCTCTCCTGCGTCGATCCGCGCACCCAGGCACCCGTCGCGGCCTGGATGAATGACGCCGTTCCGCAAAGCCATACGATCAGCCTCACCGGCCTCTACAGCCAGTTCACCATCGCCGGGGCTGCGGTCGGAGTCGTCGCACCATCTTTCCCTGCCGCCTGGGGCGCGACCTTCTGGGATAATTTCGGGGCGTCGATCGAGTTGCACCGGATCGAGAATCTGATCGTTGTCGATCATTCGAACTGCGGTGCGCTCGGTATCGCTTACGGACGCGACATTCTCGATGACCCGAAGCGCGAGCTCGCCCAGCACGTCAAGGATGTGACGGAGCTCAAGCGCGAATTGACGCTTCGCCATCCGAACGTCCGCTTCCAGGCATGGTACGTCGCGCGCGACGAGAGCGGGAAATTCACCGTCTGGAAAAACCTCATCGCCGGTCAGCCGATCGGCTGACCGGCGACGTCCTGCCGCGCGGCTTCCGATGCTGCGGCCGCTGCGGCATCGGTATCACGGATTTCCGACCGTGCGGGGTTGCCGCTTCGCGCGGCGAATGAGGATACCCGGAAGCCTTCCGTCGGTCATGGCAAGTCCGCCGCCGATCAGCGCCATGCCGAGCAATTCGCGGGCACCGACTGTCTCTCGCAGCACTACCGATCCGAGTACGAGAGCGCTGATTGGGACAAGGAAAGCCACGAGCAGGACGTTGGTGGCGTCGGCGACTGCGAGGATACGGAAGTAGAGAATATAGGCGAGCACCGTGCAAAAGAACGCGATGCCGATGAGCGCCATCCAGATCCCTCCGTCCGGCATCGGCAGGCTCCAGGGACGATCGAAGAGAGCGACCAGCGGGATCAGCGCGAGTGTGCTGGCGGTGAGCTGGCCGGTCGCAACTGTAATTGGCGGGAGTGTCCTGAAACGGCGGCCGTAAATGCCGGCGAAAGAGTACACGAGTGCCGCGAGCAGGCAGGCAACCTCCCCAATGACATCCTGGCTGCGGATGCTCAGAAATGCCGCCGGCCCGACCAGCACCGCAACTCCGGCGAATCCGGCGGCCACGCCCGCGAGCTTGCCGCTGCTGAGCTTCTCATCCGCAGTGATCGCGTGCGCCACGAGAACGGTGAAGATCGGCGTCATGGCATTGAGGATCGAGGCAAGTCCGCTCGAGATGCCCAGCTCGCCGAAGGCGATCAGGGAAAATGGAACGACATTGTTAAGGAGGCCCATCACGAGAAACGCGGCCCAGATCCGAAGCGGCGCCCGGAGAGGACGGCCGCGGAGCAGAAGCCAGGCATTCAGTATCAGGGCGGCGAGGCCGACCCGGCCGAGCACCACGGTGAAGGGGGGCAGAGCCGCAACCAGCAGCTTGAAGAAGAAAAAGGACCCGCCCCAAAGCCCGGCGAGGATCAGAAGGAGTGCCCATTCGCGCGACCCCATTGCCGGCATCGGCGCGCCCCGCTTGGCCATCGCGTCAACCCCATCCGAATTTCCGGCGGGCATTACCGGCAGCGGGCCGAAAGCGCACTCCGCCGGTTGCTTCGGAATTACCGGCGATCTGCGGCTTCAGCGGCCGGGACGGCAGCCGTGATGTCTCGCGCTGCGGTCGCTCGTGCGGCCAGCGCCCGAGGAGCGCGAGGCGGCGAGGTCGGCGGAGCTTAGTGGCCCGGGTTGGCCTTAACGAAAGCTACCTTCTGCCCGGCGCTCGCCTCCTTCTGGTACTTGGCCTGCCATTCCTTGTAGGGCATGCCATAGATGATTTCCCTGGCGGCCGGATCCTCGAGGGCTAAGCCTCGCGCCTCCGCGGCCTCGCGGTACCAGCGCGAGAGGCAGTTGCGGCAGAAGCCGGCAAGATTCATCAGATCGATGTTCTGCACGTCCGTTCGCTCTCGCAGATGTTCGACCAGGCGGCGGAAGGCGGCCGCCTCCAGCTCGGTGCGGGTGGCAGAATCGATCGAACCGGCGGACATCGCGCTCTCCTCTTTGGAAATCATCGGCCGGAACATGGCGTCCCCGCCCCGGCTTCGCCATACTCGGCCGGCCGGCGGTCCTGGCATACGAGGAAGAGACATGCCCGTGCGTCAAAAGCTGCGCCGGCGCCGGCGCACCAAGATCCTGGCCACGGTCGGCCCGGCCAGTTCCACGGCCGAGATGCTGACCCGCCTCTTTCAGCTCGGCGCGGATGTGTTCCGGCTCAACTTCTCCCACGGTACCCATGATGACCACGCCGAGCGCATCCGTATCATCCGCGAGATCGAGTCGCGGTTCGAGCATCCGATCGGCATCCTCGCCGACGTTCAGGGGCCGAAGCTCCGGGTCGGCCAGTTCCAGGCTGGGCGTGTCCACTTGCAGAACGGTCAGAAGTTCCGCCTCGACCTCGATCCGACTCCGGGCAACGCCACCCGGGTGGCGCTGCCGCACCCCGAGATCATCGCCGCGGCCGGCATCGGCACTACGCTGCTGCTCGACGATGGCAAGCTCCGGCTCCGGGTCGCACGCAAGCGTGCCGACCATCTCGAGACCGAAGTGCTGGTCGGCGGGCCGCTCTCCGATCACAAGGGCGTCAACGTGCCCGATATCGTGCTGCCGATCCCCGCGCTGACCGAGAAGGATCGTGAGGACCTGGCCTTCGCCCTGGCGCACGGGGTGGATTACATCGGTCTCTCCTTCGTGCAGCGCCCGGACGACGTCGCCGAGGCGAAGCGGCTGATCGAAGGTCGTGCCTGGGTGATGACGAAGCTCGAGAAGCCGCAGGCGCTCGATCATCTTGAGGAGATCGTCCGCCTCTCGGACGCGGTGATGGTGGCGCGCGGGGATCTCGGCGTCGAGCTGCCGCCCGAGGAGGTGCCGCTGGCGCAAAAGAGGATCGTCAGGTTGGCGCGCCAGAGCGGGCGGCCGGTGGTGGTCGCAACGCAGATGCTGGAGAGCATGATCGCCGCCCCCGCGCCGACCCGCGCCGAGGCTTCCGACGTCGCAACCGCGGTCTTCGACGGGGCGGATGCGGTCATGCTCTCGGCCGAGACCGCCGCCGGCCAGTATCCGGCCGAGGCGGTCAACATGATGGACCGGATCGTCGCCCGGGTCGAACAGGACCCCGGCTGGCGCGCGATCATGGCGGCTTCCCGGCCGGATCCGGAGCACTCCGCCCCCGATGCGATCGCCGCCGCCGCGCGGCAGGTCGCCGAGACGATTGGCGCCCGCGCCATCGCCGCCTTCACCGCCTCAGGTGCGACGGCGCTGCGCGTCGCGCGCGAGCGGTCACAATGTCCCGCGCTCGGTCTTACGCCCGACCTCGGAACCGCGCGCAAGCTGGCGGTCGCCTGGGGCGTTCATGCGGTGGTGACGCCTGAAGTGACGAGCCTCGCCGATACCATCCGCCGCGCCTCCGAGATCGCGAGGGACGAGGGCTTCGCAACCAATGGCGAAGAGATCGTCGTCACCGCCGGCATTCCCTTCGGCCGCTCCGGCACGACCAATGCCCTGCAGGTGGCCCACGTCGGCAAGGCGCCCTGACCGCTCGGCAACGGATATGGGATCTCCCGTCGGCGCCAATTCCTGGTCCATGCTCGCCTCGTCCCCCTTGCTTCGGCTCGCCGGGCTCGGCAAAGGTGCAGGCCGTTCCAGGTTGGGAGGCCCCGCGCATGCGTCTGGCCGTCTTGAAAGAGCGGCGCACGGGCGAAACCCGTGTTGCGGCGACCCCCGATACGGTCAAGAAGCTTGGCGCACTCGGCCTCACCGTTGCGGTCGAGCGTGACGCCGGCCGGGGCTCGAAGATCTCGGACGCCGAATACGCGGCGGCCGGCGCCGAGCTCGCCCCGGACGCCGCGGCGGCGCTCGCCGGGGCTGGTATCGTCTTCACCGTCATGATGCCGGCGCCGGACGTGATGGCGCTCATTCCCCGTGGCGCCCTCCTCCTCGGCGTTTCCGGCGTGCACGCCGAGCCTGGGCTCCCGGCCGAACTGGCAGCGTCCGGAATCGATGCCTGCGCGCTCGAGCTCTTGCCGCGCATCACGCGCGCCCAGGCGATGGACGTGCTTTCAAGCCAAGCCAATCTCGCCGGCTACCGGGCTGTGATCGAGGCAGCCGGCGAGTTTCAGCGCGCCTTCCCGATGATGATGACGGCCGCTGGCACGGTCCCGCCCGCGCGCCTCTTCGTGCTCGGCGCCGGCGTCGCGGGTCTGCAGGCGATCGCGACCGCGCGCCGCCTCGGCGCCATCGTCTCGGCAACCGACGTCCGCCCGGCCGCCAAGGAGGAGATCAAATCGCTCGGTGCGACCTTCGTCGGCGTCGAAGACGAGGAAACCAGGGCCGCACAGACCAGCGGCGGCTACGCCAAGGAGATGAGCGCGGAGTACCGCCGGAAGCAGGCGGAGCTGATGGCAACGACCATGGCCAAGCAGGATATCGTGATCACGACCGCACTGGTGATGGGCCGCAAGGCGCCAACTCTGATCGACCAACCAATGGTCAGCGCGATGCGGGCCGGCAGCGTGATCGTCGATATCGCCGCAGATGCCGGCGGAAATTGCGCGCTTACAGTCCCCGGCGAGCGCAGCGTGACAGAGAATGGCGTCGTCATTCTCGGCTATCGCAACTGGCCGGGACGGATTCCGGTTGCCGCAAGCACCCTTTACGCGCGCAACCTCCTCACTTTCCTCACCGCCTTCTGGAACAAGGATGCCAAGGCGCCGAGCCTCCCGGCAGAGGACGAAATCATCAAGGGCGTATGCCTGACGCGAGGTGGGGCGGTGGTGCATCCGCAATTCCTGCCCGCGGCGGCGGCCTGATCGCGGAGAAGAGAGGATGAACCCCGCCGATATCGCCAAAGAAGCCGACCACCTCGTCCATGGCGCGCAAACGCTTGCCATGCATGCCCATACGCTGGCGGCAGCCCATCCGGTGCCGGCGGGCGCGGAAACCCCCTTCGTCTTCCTGTTCGCGACCTTCGTGCTGGCTGTCTTCGTGGGCTACTACGTGGTCTGGAACGTGACCCCGGCACTGCATTCACCGCTGTTGTCGCTCACCAAC
>JBOHMK010000099.1:0-4493 GCA_050730115.1 Acetobacteraceae bacterium | reverse complement strand
CCGGAATCACATTGCGGCTGTTCGGAAAGACGTGCAGCTCTCCGACCGTGCCGCGTCCCTCGTCACCGCGCGAGCGCATCATCCGCTCAACCAACAGAATGATTTGCGCCGCTCCGACGAGTGCATCGCGTCTCGCCGCTGATGGGGTCGTGCCGGCGTGCGATTCCCGCCCGACCAGCACCGCATCGTACCACACTTGCGCCTGCGCTCCGGTGACAATGCCGATCACCTTCCGTTCACGTTCCAGGATCGGACCCTGCTCGATATGCAGTTCGAAATAGGCGTCCGCCGGAAAGGCGTTTGCCGGCTCGCTGCCGCGATAGCCGATCTCGGTCAGCGCCTGGCCGACAGTGGTGCCCTCGGCATCGGTCAGGGCATAGGTCGCATCGAGCGGAAAGACGCCGGCCCAGACGCCGCTGCCCATCAGCGAGTGGCCGAAGCGGCTGCCTTCCTCGTCGGTCCAGTTGACGAGCTCGAGCGGGGCCTCGGTCGAAATGCCGAGATCGTTCAGGCTGCGCATCACCTCGAGCCCGCCGAGAACCCCGAGCGCGCCATCGAATTTTCCGCCCGAAGGCTGACTGTCGAGATGGCTGCCGATGAGAACCGGGAGACGCGTGGGGTCACGGCCTTCGCGGCGCGCGAACATGTTGCCGATTGCGTCCACCCGGACGGCCAGCCCCGCCGTCTCGCAGAGTTTCCGGAAATGCTCGCGACCGGCACGATCGACCGCCGTCAGGGTGAGCCTTCTCACGCCGCCCTTCGGGGTCGCGCCGATCCGCGCCATCTCCATCAGTGTATCCCAAAGACGCGCGCCGTCGATCCGCTGGTTGGTGCTGGCGCTCATGGTGCGCGTCTCCTTGCCGGCCAGCATCTTGCCCGTCGCGACGGTTCCTGCAAGCGTCCCTCGCCGAAGGAGCCCTGTGATGTCCCGCCGAAACGCCGCCCGTCGCCGTGCGCTAAGAGCCCTCGCGCATGGCGCGGCGCTGGCGGGTGCGGCGGCACTCGCGGGTTGTGCGCTACCGGACCAGCGGACCTTTGGCGCCGCGGCCTATCTGCCGCCGGTCCCGCCACCGCCGCCGGCTAAGCCGCCGCCACCGCCCTGGCCGGGCCCATCGCCGCTGGTGGTGATCCGGTTCGCCAATCTCTCGGCCGATTATGCCGGGCCGCTCGAGAAAGCGGTCAGGGCGGCGGAGGCAAGGAAGCCCGATGTAGCCTTTATTGTCGTCGGTGTTGCACCCGCCGCCGGCTCGGCCGCGGCGCAACGCGCGGCAGCGGCGAGTGCCTCCCAGGCCGCGCTGACAGTGATGCACGCGATTGCAGGGATGGGAGTGCCGACCGGGCACCTGCTGCTGGCCGCACGAACGGATCCCACCGTAAAGGCCGAGCAGGTCGAAATTTATGTTCGTTGACTCCCGCGCGGCCCTTGCGCGGGTGCGTCGCGGCGGTCGGACCGAGGGCCTCGCGCTGCTCCTGTTCACCGTCATCGCCTGGGGGCTGAACTGGCCGGCGCTCAAATTCGTCCTGCGCGACCTGCCGCCCTTTTCCATGCGCACGGTGAGCGCGCTCGCGGCCGGGATCATCGTCATGGTCCTCGCGCACCTGCGCGGTGAAAAACTCGCTCCACCCGCCGGGACGTGGCGTCATCTGATCGTCGTTTCATTGCTGAATTATACGTCCTGGCTCGGCTTCGTTTCGCTCGCTCTGGTGTGGCTTCCGGCAACGACGGCAGTCATCATTACTTACACGATGCCGGTCTGGGCTGTCGGCTTCGCCTGGCCGCTGCTTGGCGAGCAACCAAGACCCGCGCACCTCATCGGGCTTCTGTTGGCGATCGGGGGCGTCGTCGCCGCGCTCGGCGGCGGGGTCAGCCCGCTCGCGCCGGAGACGCTGCCTGGGGCAGCATGCGCACTCGCCGCCGCGATCTTGTTTGCGCTCGGCTCGGTGATCACCAAGCGAAGTCCGCTTCCGCTGCCGCCCTTCGCTGCGGTCGGATGGCAGATTCTCATTGGCGTCGCGCCGATTGCCGTGCTGGCCGCCTTGTTGGAACGACCGGACTTCGCCGCCCTGCCTCGGTTTGATTGGCTGGTGCTGGCGTATACCGCCGTCGTGGCGCTGGGGTTTTCCTATCTATCGTGGTTCCGGGCGCTCCGGCTGCTGCCAGCCACGATCGCGACGACGGGCACCTTGCTCGTACCGGTGGTCGGAGTGGTGAGCTCCGGCCTGCTGCTCGGCGAGCGACTTGGTATGGATCAGCTACTCGCCCTCGCGCTCACGGTCGCGGGCGTTGCCCTCGCCGTTCGGGGATAGCGATGAACGAACGCGCGCACGCCGAGGCCGCTGCGGTCCGCCCTCTCATCCGGCTTCGCCCCGGGGCTGCGCGCCGCCTCAAGGCCGGCCACCCCTGGGCATTCAGCAACGAGATCGCGATGCGCCCGGAATGGCGGGCGCTACCGCCAGGCGCCCTCGTGCGCCTCGAAGGTGACGACGGAGTGCAGTTCGGCACTTCATTCTACAATCCGCGGAGCCTGATCGCGTGCCGCCGGCTGGAGGCGAGTCCGGACGCGTCAATCGACGCCACTTGGCTCGGCCGGCGAATTGCCGAGGCGGCGAATCTCCGCCACCACTTTTTCACCGCCCCGTTCTATCGGCTCGTCCACGCCGAGGCGGATCGTCTGCCGGGCCTGATCGTCGATCGCTTCGGCGAGTTCGTCGTCATCCAGGCAAACGCGGCAGGAATGGATCGGCTCGAGTCGGAGATCGTGGCCGCGTTGCAGGCGGCTTTTTCGCCTCAAGCAGTGCTGGCGCGGAACGATTCTTCGGCGCGGCAGCTCGAAGGCCTCACTCGGGAAGTCCGGCTCCTGGCCGGCGCGCTGCCGGATGAGTTGATCGTCGAAGAAGGCGGTGTCGGCTTTCCAATCGATCCATCAGGCGGCCAGAAAACCGGCTGGTTCTATGATCAGCGACAGAACCGCGATCGCCTCGCGGGGCTCTCCAAGGGCGCGCGGGTCGTCGACTTCTTTTGCCATACCGGCGGCTTCGGCCTGCGCGCCAAAGCTGCCGGGGCAGAGCAGGTGGTGCTGGTCGATAGCAGCGTGCCGGCGCTCGCGCTCGCGGAACGCGCGGCCCAGCGCAACGGACTCACGGCCGAGTTCCGGCGCGGCGATGCATTCCAACTGATGGGCGAATCCGCGGCCCGGGGTGAGCGGTTCGATATCGTCGTCTGTGACCCGCCGCCCTTCATCCCGAGCCGCCAGGACCAGGCAGCGGGGCTCCGCGCCTACGAGCGCCTGACGAAGCTCGCGGCGACCCTGGTCGCACCCGGCGGGTTTCTTTTCGTTGCCACCTGCTCCCACCACGCCTCGCCGGAGGCGTTCGGCGAGGCGGTCGGACGCGGCATGACCCGGGCCGGCCGCGGCGGGCGGATCGTCCATGCCGGCGGCGCCGGACCGGACCATCCGACACATCCCCACCTGCCCGAGAGCGCCTACCTCAAGACATGCTTGATCCAGATTTTCTGAAGTCGGCCGGTTCTGCCCAGACTCCCGCCGTTGGCTCAGTTGCCGATGGATAGCAAGCCGTCTATGGCCAGCCGCGGACGTGCAAAATAAACGTGCGGAAAAAGGGAGATGGCTCAGGTGGGAAGCAGGGTCCCGGCCGCGGCCGGTCGATTGCTCGGCAATGTCCGGGCGTGGCGGCACAGCTTGAGTCTCGTCCTCTCGGCCGCACTGGTCGGCTGCGGCGGTCCGGGCAAGCCCGCGGCCCCAGCCGAGCGGCCACTACCCTTTCTGGGTGCCGTCGTTTCGCCGGAGCAGGTCGCCGGCGGGGTCGCGAGGGAGGTGTTGGCAGAGGGCGGTAATGCCGCCGATGCCGCCGTCGCCCTCGGCTTCGCGCTCGCGGTCTCGCTCCCTTCCCGGGCAGGCCTCGGCGGTGGCGGGGCATGCCTTGCCTACGAGCCCTCGTCCAGCGGTCCGGACCATGGCCGGCCTGAGGCGATCCTGTTTCTCCCCACCGCGGCCGCCGGAGGGCCGGTCGGAGACCGGCCAGCCGCGGTGCCGATGCTGGCCCGGGGGCTTTACCTGCTGCATGCCCGCTACGGCCGGGTGCCGGTGCAGCAACTCGTAGGTGCGGCCCAGAAGATGGCGCGGCTTGGTATTCACACCTCCGCCCCCCTCGTCGCCGATATTGCCGCGGTCGGTGAGCCGCTGCTGGCAGACCCCGCCGCGCGCGCGGTGTTCGCCGGTCCCTCCGGGATGCCGCTCGAGACGGGCGAAATTTTGGTCCAGCCTGATCTTGCGAACACCCTCTCCGAGCTTCGCCTGAACGGGCTTAACGATTTTTATCAGGGGCCGCTTGCCAGGCGCATTGCTCTCGCAGCAACCGCGGCCGGCGGCGGGCTGACGGCGGCGGACTTCGCACACGCAGTGCCCTCGCTCGCGAACCCGATCGAGCTGCGTGCCGGCATCAACCGGGTGGCCTTCCTGCCGGCCCCGGCC
>JBOHMK010000098.1:0-13475 GCA_050730115.1 Acetobacteraceae bacterium | reverse complement strand
GGGATCGAGAACCCAGACGTTCGGATCGGCGAGACCATCAGCGACGCCGAGTTCGCTCCGCAGGGCCTGATCGACACGCTCGACCATGTAGCGGACGATCTCGCGCGGCGTGTACCAGACACCGAGCTGCTTGCGGAGCACCGGGTCGAAGGCGGCGAGAAACGGCTCGTAGAAGTAGCGGACCGCGTCCACTTCCTGGAAGCGGGTGAAGAAGGCGTCGCGGTCGACGCGGTTGAGAGCAGCGCCTGCCCAGTCCAAAGGCTCTTCCAGGCCAAGCGGCTTCAGGTACCCCAGCGTTGCGATGCGCTGGAACAGCGTGTCCACGAACGGGACGTGCAGGCGCCAGCCGGCGGCGTGCCAGTCGAATGGCCGACCCTCGCGAGCCACTTCGACCCAGGCGCTGAAGACGCCGTAGAAGAGGGTCTGGACGAGCGTGCTGCGGAACAGGTGCTCGCCCTTCGGTCCCTCGAATTTCAGGCCCAGCGCTTCCTGCAACGCTGCGCGCAACTCGGCGAAGGCTGGGAGGTTCGCCTGTTCCTCGACCCGCGCCAGCGCATCCCGCGCGTAGGAGGCGAGGAAGAAGGCGACATCCTCAGGGCGGGCGAGCGGCGCCTGATGCAACAGGACACGCTCCAGGAACTCGGCCAATCGTGCGGCGAGGCCAGCCGGACGACGCGTGCCGCGTGCGAGGGCGAAGAAGGAGTCGGCGTCGTCACAGCCGAATGTGAAATGTTCCCTGCGCTCGGTCCGGCCACTCGGATCGAGGGCGAGCAAGATGAACTCGCGATAGTTCGTGACCAGCACGATGCCGTAGGCGTCGAGATAGCGCCTTACTTGGCTGCTCCCGGACTTGAGCGCGATGGCTGCCGGGATATCGTCCACTTCGACGACGCCACGCTCCGGCGGCCGGCCCGCCGGCCACTCGTCCGCGGCGAGGTCCCGCCCCGCCACGAAGAGCCCCATATCGGGGAAACCCGACCCGCGATTGCGGAGGTTGGGCACGCAGAAGACGCGGGGCTTGATGCCCTTGCCGGCTGCGTTCAAAGCACCGGCGAGCGCGCCGTAATAGCTGATCTCCCCGGTGCCGGCCCTCGTGGCGCGGACGCGGGCGATCTCCGCGAGGTAGTCGGAGAGGATCGGAGGGGTCATGCAGTGAGTTCTTCCTCGAGGGATCGGGATGCCATGATCGCGCGGTCGGAGCTATCCTGCCTTCATGCCCCGAGTCGCGGCGCAACCTGATCTCTTTGCCCCCGCCGAGCCGGCCGACCCGCTGCCGGCCCCCGATCCTGTTGCCGAGCTTGCGGCGCTGCTCGCCCGGTTGCGGGCCGCCGCCGAGCCGCCCTGGCCGGACGCCGCGGCGGCGATGGCGGAGGAGCACCGCATCCTCGGTCTCGCAGGCCAGGCCGGTGCCGAGGGCCGGCAACTCGCCGCGGCGATTCTGAATGAGACGGAGCGGCTGCTTTCGGTGACGGATTGACGAGCTCCGGTTCAGGATTCGCCCAGAAGGATCAGGGGGCTCGGCGGACGCGGATGTTTGCGGTTGCGGAGGCGCCGGCAGAATCGAGGACCGTGATACTGTAGAAGCCGGGGCCGGGCGGTTGCCATGGCGCGCGGCGGAGTGCCGGGATCGACGGCAACTTGCGGCCATCGACCAGGAAGACGAGCGGACGGAGCCCGCCCGCGGCACGGAGGCGGACCGGATCGAGACCCCACAGTACCGCGTCCGGCGGGGGAAACAGGAGGGTCAGAGGTTCTGAGGGCGGAGTTGCGGCGAGAGTGAGCGCATCGCGCGGTGGTGCTGCGGTGCGAGGAGCCGCGGGCAGCAACCCGAATACACGGGCCAGCAGCGGCAAAGCGAGATCGGCGCTCGGGCCACCGGGAAGCGGCGTGCCGTCAGGCCGGCCGATCCAGACGCCGACGACCATACGACGATCGAAGCCGATCGCCCAACGATCGCGGTTGCCCCAGCTCGTCCCCGTCTTCCAGGCAATTCCCTGAGGACCGAAGAAAGGAAACGGACGGGTCAGGATGTTGGCGACGCTTTCCCCAGCGGCGGGAGGGAGCAGAGGGCGGACGGATGCGTGCCGATCCGCGCGGAGAGAGAGCGAGCGGACCATCCCATCGGCCGCCAGCGCCCCGTAAACGGCGACCAGGCGACGGAGCGTCACGCCGGCACCGCCGAGCACCACGGCGAGCGAGGGCCTGGCACCCGGAGGCAGCACGAGCGGTTCCCCGGAAGCGGCGAGATCGGCCGCGAAAGACGCGGCGCCGAGGCGGGAGAGCAGGGCGACCGCGGGCAGGTTCAGCGAACGCTGTAGCGCCTCGCTCGCCGTGACCCGGCCGGCAAAGACATGATCGAAATCTTCCGGCGCGTAGCTGCCGAAGCGGTGGGGAATGTCGGCGACGAGAGTGTCCGGAGCGGCGATGCCATCCGCGAAGGCGAGCGCATAGACGAAGGGTTTCAGGGTCGAGCCGGGCGAGCGCACGGCGCGGGTGAGATCGAGGAAGCCGGCGCGCGCCGGGTTTGCCCAGTCACCGGCGAAGATCGCGCGAATTTTTCCGCTTTCCGCCTCGGCGATCACGACCGCGAGCGATTCCCGGGGCGCGAGCGTTGCCAGCGTGGAACGGGCCAGCCGATCGAGCGAGCCCTCGAGGCTGGCATCGATGGTTGTGCGCACGTCGGGCTGATGCGCGACCAGCGGAGCGAGGGCAGCGGGAGCGGCGTGGGGTAGAGCGAGCAAATGACGCGGGAGGGGCTCCTGGCTGGCGAGCCGGGCCGCCTGCGCGGAGAGAAGATGGCGGCGGACTGCCAGCGCCAGGAGCCGGGCACGGGCTTGCCGCGCTGCTTCAGGGTGACGGTCAGGCCGGAGGGCCTCGGGACGTTCGGGAAGTGCCACCAGGAGAGCGGTCTCGGCCGCATCGAGGGCTTGCGGCGGCTTGCCGAACCACATCCAGGATGCGGCCCTGAGCCCGACCACGTTCGAGCCGAATGGTGCGAGGTCCAGCCAGAAATTCAGGATTCGCCGATGGGAGAAATGTGCGTTGAGCTGGAGCGCACGCAGCGCCTCGATGATTTTCGCGGCCAGCGTGCGCGGCCTGGGATGCAAAAGCCTCGCCACTTGCATTGCGAGCGTGGAGGCACCGGAGACGACGTGGCCGTGCACCAGAAGCTGGGCGGTCGCGCGCAGCACGGCGAGCGGATTGACGCCGGGATGATCGTAGAAGAAGCGATCTTCGGACGCGATCAGCAGGCGGCGCAACAATGGCGGCGCTGCGCTTTCGTCGGTCGGCAGCGTCCATTGATCCGAGGCACCGAGGAAGGCTGATATCGGCTGGCCGGACTCGCTCCGCACCAGATGAACGGGCGCGGGGAGCCGGGCCAGTTCCGGCGGATAGCGCCGGTCGAGGAGGAAGGCCGTGCCGGCGAGGAGTGCGGTCACGACAAATGCGGTGGCCGCCAACCGGCCAATCACTGTGGTGCCACCGCGACCTCACCGGCGGCACCGCGGGCGAAGACCAGCGGACGGTACATATCCGCAAGTGAGAGACCGGGCAGCGCATAACGTCCCGGCGTCACCGCGCGCAGCATGACGGCGACGCGGAAGGTGCGCTGCTGCGGGCTGAGATCGACCGCGGCGGCGAAGCGATCATCGGCGGCGAATTGCGCCGCGGTTGCCGAAAGTTCGCCGAGCCAGGCCATGCCCGGAATCTTGCCCGCCTGGAACCGTCCGGCGATCTCCCACCCCGCCGGCAGGCCGGCGATGAGCAAGGCATGGTGATCCTCACCATCGGTCTCACCACCGGTGATCAGCATCACGAAGACCACGTTCTGCTTCAGGGCGGCCGGATTAAGCTGGGTGCCAGCGAGTGAGAGAAAGCGGCGCGAGACGCCGAGCCCCTTGCTTGCCGGCGCCGGCGGGGCTGCCGGAATGCCGGTGATCGAGACCGTCTGCCAGACCGGCTGCGCACCGAGGTTCTTTGCCGTAGCGGTGGCGTGCAACGCGACGCTGATCCGGCCGGTGGCGCTGAGTGTGGCACCGTTGAAAGCGATCTCGGTCTGCGCCGGCTGGCCTGCGAGCGCCCCGGCGGCGGCCAACGCCCAGGCCTGTTCCTGAGTATTGAGCTGATCGGGCTCGAGGTTTGCGCCAGGCAGACGACCGATCAGCCCGGGCAATTGCTGTGTCATTACCCCGCTATCGGCGGCGAGCACGGTTGTGGCGAGGAGATCGCGCAGGGTCGAACCATAATCTGCGATCCAGAAGCGGCGCTTGGGGTGATCCAGCGCTTGGTCGATCAGGTGCCGCGCCTCGTCCGCGTTAGCGAGGCGGGCCAGGGCAGCGCCGACCTGGGCGCGGGCGAGCGGTGTCGGCAGCCTCTCAGGCCGGGCGGCGAGCACCCGGATCGCACCGGCGGGCGGCTGGCCTGCGAGCGCCAGCACATAGACCGCGTACGCCTGCGCGGCGACGATTGCGGGCTTGTCGTCCTGCCTTTCCGCGAGAGTGGTGAGATAGGAAAGTGCCGAGGTCAGGGCGGGCGCGGGAACGAAGGCGCCGGCTTTGCGCGCGTGCAGCAGAAAATCGGCTGCGTACGCCGAAAGCCAGGGCTCGGCCTCCCCTTCGGCAGACCACAGCCCGAAGCTGCCGTCAAAACGCTGATTGTCGAGCGCACTTTGCACAATGTGTGCGAGCCCGCCTGACGCGGGGGCGGCGCTTTTGGCCTGGTAGAGGAATGCCAAGCCGCGGCTCACCTTTTGCTCGAGGCAGCCCCACGGGTAGTCCACGAGCGCCTTGGCGAGGGCGGCAGTGTCGTAACCGACCGCGCCACCGAAGCTCGCGGTTGCGCTCCAGGTGCCGGGGAGAAAATCCTGATCAGGCGGGGCGAGCGTGGCTTGCTCGCCGGGCTTCAACTCCGTTGCCACGACGCGAGTGACGGGCGGGCGCACCGGATGCACGCTGATCGTGAGCTCATGCTCGACAGAAAATCCGCCCGGGCCTCTGGCGCTCAACTTGATCGTTCCAGTGCCGGCGTGGACGGCGTGAATTTCCGAGAAGGGAAGCACGCGCTCGCCGGGGGCGAGACTGCCTTCCATGCGATCCGGCCCGGACAGTTCCAAGGCACCGCCGACCTTCAGTTCGGCAGCGACCGGGCCGGCCGGGAGATCGAGATTTTGGAGCAGCACCACGAGCCGCGCCTGATCACCGGGGGCGAGGAAGCGGGGCAGCAGGGCCTCTGCGATCAGCTTGTCGCGGACGATGGTTTTGGTGTCGGCCTCGCCGACCGCATCACCGCGCCAGGCGACCGCCATCAGACGCAGTTCACCGTTGAAATCAGGCAGTGCGAGCTTGACGCGGGCGATGCCGTCCGCACCTGCCTGAACGGGCAGCGAAAAGAGCGCCACGACCTGTTGTGGGATCGTGGGCGGTCCGCTGAGGCCGAGATCCTCGCCGCCGCCTTGTTCCAGGGGTGCCAGAGTTCCAACCGCCGGAGGAATGAGGCGTCCCCAGGCATCGAGAATGTCAACGCCGAGGCCGCGACGGCCGAAGAAATGGCGAAGCGGATCCGGGGAAGCGAAGTGCGTGAGATCAAGGATGCCTTCGTCCACGGCGGCGAGCGTCACATAGGCGCCGGGCGCGGTGTGGATTCCGATGGTCGCCGTCTGCCGCGGCCGGTAGAGCCTGGCAGCGTCGATCGAAACATTGAGGGCGCGGGCTCCGGGATCAACCTTGAGCCAGGTGAGGCCGATGGCGCGGCGTGGCATTCCCGGGGGCATTCCGGGCGCAGCGTTTTCATCGGTAGGCCGATAGACATGCACGGCGAGATAAGCGCCAGGTCCCCAATCCGCCCCCACGGTGACGGTCTCATCCGTGCCGCCGGCGGGAACGGTGATGTTGCGTTCGGAAACCACGCGGTCGGTGAGCACGAGGAGAGTTGCCGGGCCGGCAAAGGGCGCATCGATGTGGATTGTTGCCGTGCTGCCGGGCGCGTATTCGGGTTTGTCTGCCGTGACCGTGACCTTCTCCGGCACATCGGGGCTGCCGCCGGTGCCCCAGCCGGATGAGAAATCGTAAGAGGTCGCGGCCATCCCCTGGTGCTGCACGACTTCGATCCGGTAGTTGCCGAAACCGAGACTTTTCGAGAAGCGATACGGCTGATCTCTGGGGATGGTGACTTCCTGGCTGAAGACCGGCTGGTCGCGCCAAACGATTTCATAGCGCGCGGCGCCGTTTTTCACCGCGAGCCGCCACTGAGCCTCGCGTTTCACGAGCGAGAGCCGGGCCGGCATGGCGATCCGCTTGCCGTTTGGATCGAGGGCGATGAGGTCGAAGGAAGCGGGTTCGCCGGGATTGACCGCGTCGTTCTGAAATGCGGGCCGGAGACCGATCAGGGGTGTCGGGCTCGCGACCTTGATGGTGGTTGTGGCGGCGACGGCGCGGCCGGCCGGATCGTCGATCCTCACCGTCACCTTGGCTTCGAGCGGATGCGTGGAATCGGGCACCTTGGCGAGCTCAAGCGGCAGCACCGCCTCGCCCTTGGCGTTGGTTTCCGGGACCGGGAAGAGGTTTGTTGCGGGATTGAACTCTTCTTCGGCGAGGCCGAAGCGATAGTCCTTGAAGGCGGGGAACGGCTCAGGGTCCGTTTGCAGGCGGAGCTCCGCCCGCCCGGTCAGATCCGACCCGGGCGCGCCATAGAGAAACCTGACGCTGACTGGAAGCTCCAATGTCTTGCCGGTGATGAGCGGACCTGCGGGTTGGCCGAGATCGACGGCAAGCCTCGGCGGGACGAAGGCTTCGACCTGGAAGGTCGAGGTCGCGATCGGCTTGGCGTCGGTTGCGGTTGCGACATCGATTTCCCAGGCGCCACTTTGCGCGCCGGGGCTGAGCGCGATCGGGTCGTAGAGCGAATCGTCATCGCGGCGCGGCGGCACCGTATCGCTGAAAATCTGGCCGCTCGGGCGGCGGACGATCAGGTGCATCGGGACGTCGACGGGCTTGCCCGAGGCGTCCCTGAGGAGCGCCATGATATGAACGGTCTCGCCCGGGCGATAAATTCCGCGATCGAGCCAGATAAAGGCATCGAGCGGCCCGGGAGGAGGCGGGCCGGAGACTCCGCGATCCGAAAGGTCGAAGGCCGGGCGGCCGAGCCGGAGCAGCGTGAAATAGCCGCCCGGGGCCAGAAAGTGCAGTTCCTGCGGGGCCATCCCGTGAACGCCTGCGAGCAATGGCGCCGCGAAGTGGGCAATGCCGTCCTGATCGGTGACCGCGCGGGCCAGGATCTCATTGTTCGCGGCCAGAAGGGCGACGCGGACGCCGGGACGCGGCCGGGCATGGCCGTAGCCGCGGACCGAGACCGTGAGGCCGTTGGTGCCGCGCCAGACGGTCGGCGCGAGATCAGTCCGCACGATCAGTTGCAAGGCGGCAGGCTCCGCCCAGTGACCCTCAAACGGCGTGCCGTCACCGGGGCCCGCGAGCAAGGCGTAGAGTCCCGGTTTGGCCGCGAACGCCTTGGCCGGCAGCTGCAGGACCGAGCGCAGCAGTTCGTTCTTGCGGTAATCGGGAATCGTCGCCACGCCATGCCAGACAAGAGCGCCCGCGTTTTGTGCGATGTCGCGGGCGCTGAAGAAATCGACACTCGATCCGGGGGGGTTGTTGCTCAGGAAATTGAGGACGTTGCGTTCGGAAACCCGGACCAGGCGCAGGGTAACGGCGGAGAGATTGACGCTCGAGAGGACGACACTCGGGGCCTGGTCGCTCGGCAGCAGGTAGCGCTGGTTGTTGAAGGCAAGGCGGGGCGAGCGATCAGGGAGCGCCAGAGGCACGATCGCGGCTGCTTTCAAGACGGTGCCATCTGTGCCCGGCAGACCGCTGCGGAAGACAACCTTCGTCGTCGCTCCGGCGGGGAGGCCGCTCAAGCAGATCTGCCCCGATTCCAGGGTAACGGCGAGATCGGCCGGGCGCGGGGAGGTTGTGACCCAGTCACCCGGCTGAAAATCGCGGCTGCCGCCGACCGGGCTTGTGAAGGCGATGCAGGCGCGGGTCGGGAAGGCATTGGCGTCGGCGTGGACGCGGCGGACCAGGAGGCCGTACTCCTGACTGAGCGTGGCGAGCCGTGCCGCCAGCGCATGGTCCTCAGGCGCGCGCTGAACCATCGCCTGCAGCACTTCGATGACGGTGAGCTTCTGATGGAGCGCTTCCGCCGCCTGTTCCACGATCGCCAGTGCGTGCAGCTCGGCTTGCGGGTTGTCGGCATGCTGGAACGCGAGCCAGGCCGCATTCAGTGCGTGCGCGGCATCGGGAGGTGACAGGTGCATCTGCGCCCGCGCGAGGCCGAGCCAGACCGCTGCATTCTCCGGGTTGGAAGCGGCCTGGAGCGTGAATGCCGAGACGGCGGCCGGCCAATCACCTCGCTCGATCGCCTGCTGCGCATCTCCGGCCGCCTTTTGCGCCAATGCGGCCGGCACCCCGGCGGGGTGCGCCTGCACGATGCTGTGCAGGTAGCGGGAGGCGTCGGCGGAAAGGCCCGGAAGATCGAGCGACTGCGCACCGGCGGTCGCAAGCAGGGCCAAGAGGACGAACGGGACGGCGAAAAGGCGGCGCAGCACGACGTTCCTCCACGATCGCTCCGCTGATCGTAACAGCGGAATGATCGAACGGGAATCGCGAACCGAGAGAACGGGCGGACTTTCGCGAAGCCGCCGGAGCCGGTCGGGAGGCCGGAGCGCGAGCGGCGCTTCCGCCCGCAGAGGAATGATGGTACCCGCCCCGCGGGACGTGCGGTCGGGAAAGGCCGGCTACGGAGAGGGCTGGGGCGCTCGCTCTCAGCCGGCCAGATCAGTGGAAGGGACGGGACGTGGCGGTCATCGACGTGCATACGCACATGTTCACGCGGCAGTGGATGGAGCTTCTCCGCACCAAGGGTGGCATCTATTCGCTGAAGACGCGACCCGATGGACAGCAGGAAATCTTTCGTGGCGAGACGCCGGTCGCGATTCCGCAACCTGGCCATTTCGATTATGAGCTTCGGCTGCGTGCGATGGATCAGGCGGGCGTCGCTGTCGCGATTGTCTCGCTCACTTGCCCGAACGTCATCTGGGGCGGCGAGGCAGTGAGCGTCGAAGCGGCGCGGCAATCGAACGCGAGCATGGCGGAGGCGGAGCGGAAATACCCGGGGCGAATCCGCTGGCTGGCGGCACTCCCCTGGGAATATCCGGTACGCGCGCTCGAGGAACTCAGGCGCAGCGCTGATGAAGGCGCGATCGGGGTGATGGTGCTGGCGAACATCGCCGGCCGCAGCCTGACGGACGAGCGGTTTGCGCCGATCTGGGGGGAGATCGACCGGCACGGCCTGCCGGTGCTGGTGCATCCGACGGATCTGCCCGGGGCCGAGCAGATGGACATGAGCAAATACGATTTGAGCTGGTCGGTCGGGTTCCCCGCGGACACGACGCTTGCCTTCACGCGGATGATCTTCGACGGATTCCTTGATCTTTACCCGAATCTCAAGCTGATCGCCTCACATGGCGGCGGGGCGCTTCCTTATCTGGTCGGGCGGTTCGACAAGGGCGACGAAGTGGAGATTCCGTCACGGAGAAAGATCAAGGCGAGACCTTCGGAGTATCTTCGCCGCATCTGGTACGATTGCCTCACCTACAATCCGGAGTCGCTCCACTTCCTGATTTCGATCGTCGGCCACGAGCACGTGCTGTTCGGAGCCGACTACCCGCACCAGGTGCACGATCTCAAGGGTGCGATGGCGCATACGGCGGCGCTGCTGCCGGAGCAGTGCCGGGCGATCCGCGAGGGCAACGCCCGGCGGATGTTCGCGCTCTGAGGGGTCAGCGATGGTACCGCGCTACAGCCGCCCGGAAATGGCAAAGATCTGGTCGGCCGAGGCGCGGTTTGGCATCTGGTTCGAGATCGAGGCGCTGGCTGCCGAGGCGCTGGCGCGGCTTGGTGCCATCCCCGAGACGGCGGCACGCGCGATTCGCGAACGCGGCGGGAAGGCGATGGCCGCGCTCGGCGCGGCGGAGATGGCGGAGATCGAGGCGATCGAGGCCGAGACGCGGCACGACGTGATTGCGTTTCTGACCTGGCTTGGCAAGGCGATCGGGCCGGAGAGCCGGTTTCTGCATCTCGGCATGACCTCGTCCGACGTGCTCGATACGACACTTGCGGTGCAGCTTGCTGGCGCTGCGGACCTGCTGGCAGGGGATCTGGAACGGCTGCTTGCCGCGCTCAAGGCACGTGCTTTCGAGCACAAATACACGCTGACGATCGGGCGCAGCCATGGCGTTCATGCCGAGCCCACGACCTTCGGCCTCAAGCTCACAGGGCATTACGCGGAGTTCGCGCGCAATCGCGTTCGGCTTCAGGCGGCGCGTGCGGAGATTGCGGTCGGCGCGGTTTCGGGCGCGGTCGGTACCTTTGCGCATCTCGATCCGAGGGTCGAAGCGCATGTCACCGCCGGGCTTGGCCTTGCTCAGGAGACGATCTCGACGCAGGTCATTCCGCGCGATCGCCATGCGATGTTCTTTGCGGTGCTCGCGGTGATTGCCTCGGGGGTCGAGCGGCTGGCGGTGGAAGTGCGCCACCTGCAGCGCTCGGAGGTGCGGGAAGCGGAAGAGTTCTTCCATGCCGGCCAGAAGGGATCGAGCGCGATGCCGCACAAGCGGAACCCGGTTCTGTCGGAGAACCTGACCGGTCTCGCGCGGATCGTCCGGGCTGCGGCAATCCCGGCGCTGGAGAACGTCGCACTCTGGCACGAGCGCGATATCAGCCATTCGAGCGTCGAGCGGGTGATTGCGCCGGACGCGACGACAGCGCTCGATTTTGCGCTCAACCGGATGGCCGGGCTGATCGAGCGGCTGACGATCTATCCGGCGCGGATGCTCGCGAACCTGCAAAGCCTCGGCGGTGTCGTTCATTCGGGGGAAGTGCTGCTGGCTTTGGCACGCGCCGGGATCTCGCGTGAAGACGCCTACCGGATCGTGCAGCGGAATGCGATGGCGACCTGGGAGACGCTTGGCCAGCCGGGAGCAAAGACGTTCCGCGAGCACCTCGAGAGAGACCCGGAGGCTTCCGGGCGCGTATCGAAGGCGGCGCTGGATCAGGCGATGGACCCGGCGCGGCACCTGGCTCAACTCGATCTTCTCTTCACGCGTGCCTTTGGCGAGCCGGGCCCCGCGATTGCCGCCGCGGCGTAGCAAAGGCTCGCGAGCGCGCACCGGGGATTCCATGGTTCTGATGGCGGTTCGCGGTTCTCCTTGTCGTTCATGGGTGAGCTGACGGGATGGGGATAGGCTGCCACGGCCCTTCGGACCTCGCGGTGCGGCGCACGTTGTCGTGCTGTGCGCCGAAGGCGCACCCCTCGCCATGACGTTGTTGCTGCGGAACGAGGTGGGGTGGGATCAGCCTTTCACGGCGCCGAAGGAGAGGCCGCGGGCGAGGAAACGCTGGACGAAAAAGGAGAAGATCACCGGCGGGGCGACCGCGAGCAGTGTATTGACCGAAGCGGTGTTGAAATCGACGCCTCGGGTCGAGCACGAGGCGAGAATGAAGACCGACATCGTGGTCGCGTGCTGCGAAGTGAGGGCGGAAGCGACCAGCGCCTCGTTCCAGGTGAAGGCGAAGACGATCACGGCGGAAACGATCAGCCCGTGCACCGCCAGCGGCAGTGCAATGAGAAGAAAAATCTGCCAGAGTGTTGCGCCTTCCACCCGGGCGGCCCCTTCGATCTCGATGCTGATGCTGCGGAAGGCGTCCCGCATGATGACAACGTCGAAGGCGAGATTGAAAGTCGAATAACAGAGGATCAGGCCGATCCAGGTGTCGATCAGGTGGAGGGCGACCATCATCAGGTAGAAGGGGATCAGCACCACTGCCGGCGGCAGGATGCGCTGGGAGAGGAACCAGAGTGTGATGTCGCGCGAGTGGCGGGGGAAGAAACGCGCGAGCGCATAGGTGGCCGGAGTGCCGAGGATCAGTACTTTAAGATGGTCGTCCCGAGGCTGACGAGGGTGCTGCTGAGGAGCGCCTGGCGCGATCGGGGATCGCTTCCTCGGCCGCTGTCACCATGGCGATCGGCCGTGGCTTGCGACCGCGACTGAGTGCCGCGTGTCCGCTTCTGGGCCCTCACCCCCTGCCCCTCTCCCGGAGGAAGAGGGGAGAATAAGAGAGGCCCCTCTCCCGGAGGAAGAGGGGAGAAAAAGAGAGGTCTCTCTCCCGGAGGAAGAGGGAAGAGCGAATTTGTCCGTGAGGTGCGCCTTGCGCAGGCGGTAGGTGACTGGCGCGGAGTTGACTTGAGGGACGGCGCCGCGTACCCGGATGCGATGGGCAACGGGCAGCGATGAACCCGAGCGAACGGCGTGCGGCGACCTCGCTAGCCGCGGTTTTTGCCGTGCGCCTGATTGGCCTTTTCATGATCTACCCGGTATTCGAGGCGTATGCGCGCGGGCTCAAGGGTGCGAGCCCGGTGATGATCGGATTGGCACTGGGGGCGTACGGACTGACGCAGGGCCTGCTGCAGATCCCGTTCGGATTCGCCTCCGATCGCATCGGGCGCAAGAGCATGATCACGATCGGACTCCTGCTGTTCGCCGCTGGCAGCGTGGTGGCGGCGCGAGCGCTGTCGGTCGAGGGGGTGCTGTTCGGGCGCATCCTGCAAGGCGGGGGCGCGGTGGGCTCGGTCGTGCTGGCGCTGGTTGCGGACCTGACCCGGCCCGAGGTGCGCACGCGGGCGATGGCGATGATCGGTGTCACGATCGGTGCCGCGTTTGGATTGGCAATCGTGCTCGGGCCGCCGCTTGAAGCGCTGATCGGCGTCGGCGGGATCTTCTGGCTCACGGCGGCACTCGCACTGGTCGGCATCGCGATCACGCTCGGCATCGTCCCCAGCCCGGAGCGCTCCCCGGTCGAGCACGAGGCGGAGGCGGTGCCGGCGCTGATCGGGCACGTGCTCCGGGATCGCGAACTGATCCGACTCGATGTCGGAATCTTTGCCCTGCACGCGATTCTGATTTCGAGCTTTCTCGCGCTACCAGGCGTGCTTGGAGCCGCGTTCCCGATCGGCACCGGCAGGCAATGGATGGTCTATCTGCCGGTGCTCGTGGTTTCGATCCTGCTGATGGTGCCGCTGGTGGTGCTGGCGGAGCGGGGCGGGCGCATGAAAGAGGTGTTCCTGTTGGCGATCGTGGTGCTGCTCGCGAGCGTGCTGTTGCTCGGTTTCGGCGGGCGCGACCGAGTGAGCGTGCTGATCGGGCTGGTGTTGTTTTTTGCGGCGTTCAACACCATGGAAGCGATGCTGCCCTCGCTGGTCAGCCGCTTTGCGCCGGCGGAAGCGAAGGGCACCGCGATGGGGGTTTATTCGAGCTTGCAGTTCCTCGGCATCTTCGCCGGCGGTGCCTTGGGCGGCGCTGCCCAGGGCCTTGCCGGCGCGCATGGCGTGTTCATCTTTGCGGCCCTCGTGGCGCTGGGCTGGCT
>JBOHMK010000097.1:0-3573 GCA_050730115.1 Acetobacteraceae bacterium | reverse complement strand
AACGGCCGCGCCGACGACCAGCGCCAGCAGCGCGGCAACCAGCATCAACGTGCGTCCGATCATGTCCCGATCCCCCTCGACCCCGCAAACTCGCCACAACCATGCCGGCGCGGGAGCAAGAACGTTCTGCTTGAATGCACCTGCACCTGCACCGGCAGCCCAACCGCGCCTTGTTGGCTCGCCGAGCCGGATTGTACTCCCTTACCGCCTGAACTCACTTCGCGATCCGGCGCCGCGCGTCGGCAAGCGAGAGGGCAAACGCTTCACACGATCGGCCACGACAGCAGCTTCATCCCTTTGAAACTGCCATAGAGGCAAATATTTCGTTTTCTTGCGGCGCATATTGCTTAACGGGAGAAAAATCACTTCTTTCTAGCGCTGCATGGTTCCGATCGTCCTCGATCCGTCCCGCCTTCGCCTTGGCGTCGCCGGCCACGGTCTCGCCGCCGATCGCCGCATGGCCCTGCTACGCGCCGCCGGTGCACGACCGCTCGCCCTCACAGCCGACCTGGGCCTGCTGCCCGCGCTCGACGTCCTCTGGATTGTCGATCTTCCGCTCTCTCACGCCGGTAGGCTGGCCGCGACCGCGCGCGCCCAGGGCACGCTCGTCAACATCGAAGATCGGCCTGCGCTCTCCGATTTTCGCAACGCCGCTGAGCTTCGCCGCGGCGATCTCCTGATCAGTGTCTCCACCAATGGCCAGAGCCCAGGTCTCGCCGGCGCGATTCGCGATCGCATTGGCGGTCTGTTCGGCACTGAATGGGCGGAGCGCGTGGCGGACCTGGGCGCCCGCCGCCGCGCCTGGCGCGCAGAGGGCCGGGCGCTGGCCGAGGTTGCACGCCTTAGCGCCGAGGCGATCGCGAGGTCAGGCTGGCTCGCATGACCAGAGCTCCGCCCGCCCTCGGTTTGGCCGCAACGAGGCTGCTGGCGCCGGTCTTCGCCGCCGGCTCGGTCTGGCTTGCCGGCGCCGGCCCGGGCGATCCTGGCGATATCACCCTCCATGCCGCTCACGCGCTGGCCACAGCCGATGTGATCCTGCACGATGCTCTGATCCCGCCTGCCATTCTCGACCTCGCGGCCACCCCGCATCTCGAGCTGGTCGGCAAGCGGGCGGGCCGCGCAGGAGCGTCGCAGCTCCGCATCAATCAGCGCCTGGTCGCGCTCGCCCGCCGAGGCCTTTGCGTGCTGCGTCTCAAGGGCGGCGACCCGATGATTTTCGGCCGCGGCGCTGAAGAGGCGATGGCGCTCCTCGCCGCCGGAATCCCCTTCCGCATCATCCCCGGCATCAGCGCCGGTATTGGCGGCACCGGCGCCGCCGGTATTCCCTTGACGCATCGCGGCATGGCTCGCAGCGTCGCCTTCGTCACCGGCCATGACGGCCATGGCCGCATGCCGGTCGAGCTCGATTTCGCCGCGCTCTCCCGTGGCGCTCAGGTGCTCGTGTTCTACATGGCCCTTCGCCAGGCCACCCCGATTGCTGCCGCTCTCATTGCCGCCGGCCGCCCGCGCGACGAACCGGTGGCCTTCCTCGCCGATGCCACCACCGAGCGCCAGCGTGTGACCATCGCGACCCTCGCCACCGCCGGAGCGGTTGCCGCAACCCTCCCGCGAGCCTCCCCGACCCTCGTCGTTGTCGGCCCGGTTGTCGCCTTCCACGAGCCTTTTGCCCCGCTGCTCGCGCCAATGACGGTCGCGGCGTGCCGGGCTGCTCTGCCCGCCTAGTGTGCCGATGCTGACACTTGGTGCTCATCGAGGGGCATCCATGGTCGGCACACTAGCCTTTATTTTCAGTGGCCTGCTGATCCCCTTACGTTTGTTGCCATAAGCAACAAACGTCGGGGGCAGGACACTAGGAAACCTGCATGACCCCGCCTTCCGCCGTCTGGGCGTCGCCTTTTGCCGAGGATCAGCTCGCCCTGATCGAGCGCCTTCTCCGCGAGGCCAGCCCCGAGCAGATGCAATGGCTGAGCGGCTACCTCGCCGGGTTCCAAGCTGCCCGACGCGCTCCCGCCCGGGTGGCGGCACCGGAATTGCCGTCGTCACCCCGGCTGCCGCTCACCATTCTATACGCCACCGAATCCGGCAACGCCGCAGCACTCGCCCGCGCCGCCCGCAAGGAAGCACAACGTGCGGGCTTCGCACCGAACCTGCTCGACATGGCCGATACGGCGCCAGACCGATTGCCTCCAGGCGCGCTGCTCGTCATCGCCTCTACCTGGGGCGAGGGCGACCCGCCGCAACGCGCCGAGCCGTTCGTTGCCGCTCTCCTCGCTTTCGACGCCCCGCGCATGGATGGCCGACGGTTCGCGGTACTCGCCCTCGGTGATCGTGCCTATGCAAACTTCTGCGCCACTGGCCGGGCGCTCGATGCCCGCCTCTCCGAACTCGGCGCCGAACGCATCGCACCCCTCCAGGAATGCGACCTCGACTACGCCGCCCCCGCCCAGGCCTGGACCGAGGCCATCCTCTCCGTTCTCGCGCCACCGTCCGCGGAGGCGGATGCCGCCGTCATCCGTGTTGATTTCACCCGCCCCGCCCCCGAACCTGGAAACCTCCCGGAGGCCATCGAAGCCGAACTTACTGAGCGCCAACTCCTGAGTTCGAGCCGCTCGACGTCGGAAATCTGGCATCTCGAGCTCAACGCGCCGGGTCTCTCCTGGGAGCCCGGTGACAGCGTTTCGTTCGGCCCAGGAAACGACCCTTCCCTGGTGCAGGCGGTTCTGGAGTCGACCGGGCTCGCGGATGAGGCAGGCCTCCGCGCCGATCTGATCTCGCGCTTCGATATCACCACCCTGAGCGCGGCGACGCTCTCGACCTACGCCGCCCTGACGGGCCATTCGGAACGGTCTCGTTCCTTCCTCGAGGGCCGCCAATTGATTGACCTCCTCGAGGCAGAGCCGGCGAGGCTCTCCCCGTCCGAGTTGAGGCAACTGCTCCGCCCGTTGCCCCCGCGTTTCTACTCGATCGCCTCCGCCCCTGAAATATCGTCGGTCCACCTTCTCGTCTCTGCTGTTCGTTGGCAGGGTCATGCGCGCGCCCGCGCGGGCGTCGCCTCGATCGATCTCGTCTCCCGACGCGAAGCCGCCGGGCGCATCCCCCTCAGCCTTCGCCCCAATCCCAATTTCCGCCTGCCCGACGATTCCCGCCGCCCGATCATCATGATCGGCGCCGGTACGGGGCTCGCCCCGTTCCGCGCCTTCCTGCAGCGCCGCGAGGCCGAAGGCGCCCGAGGCAAGAGCTGGCTGTTCTTCGGTGCCCGCAACTACACGCATGATTTCCTGTATCAGCTCGAGTTGCAGGATTGGCTCGCGTCGGGCGTGCTGACCGATCTCGGCGTCGCCTTCTCGCGCGATCAGCCGGAAAAGATCTACGTGCAGCACCGGATGTGGGAGCAGCGGGAAGAATTCTGGCGCTGGCTCGACCAAGGCGCGGTCCTCTACGTCTGCGGCGATGCCAAAGCGATGGCGCGCGACGTCACCGCCACCCTGATCCGGATCATCTCCGATGCCACCGGCCGCGATGCCGACGCCTCTGCCGCCTGGCTCCGCGCCGGCATCGCCGACGGCCGCTACA
>JBOHMK010000096.1:0-3869 GCA_050730115.1 Acetobacteraceae bacterium | reverse complement strand
GGGAGTCCTGGCGGGGCCGAGATTGCTTCGTCGCGCCTCGCGCGTGAAGAGACGCGCTCACGCTCCTCGCAATGACATTGCGGGCTATGGTGTGGTTTCATGCCCAGAGGGTCGGCAATACCGGTGGGGAACTAACAATGACAGCAATTTACGCTTGTAATTTACATGACCTGCGATGCGTAGTGACACATGTACATCCGCGAGTCGCGGCGGTCCTACAACGGCAGGACATACGTCAACTACCTGCTGGTGGAATCGGTGCAGACACCGAAAGGACCCCGCCAGAGAACGGTGTGCTCGCTCGGTGATCTGAGCCCGCGCCCGCGGGAGGAGTGGCTGAAGCTCGCGTGCAAGATTGAAGACGCGCTGATCGGCCAGGGCGAGCTGCTCGAGGCGGACGACGGCGGGGTCGCCGAGATCGTTGGTCGGGTGCGGGCGCGGCGCGCCCACAGCCATCGAAATCACGACGTGATGGCTGATCGGCAGCCGGCGCGCTCGCCGGGCTCGGGCGGCGGCTTGATCAAGGTCGATCCGGCGCGGGTTGCGACCGAGCGCCACCGGGAAGCCGATTCACATGCACACGCACCTACCCCGCCCGACCCCGTCACCAAGAGTGCGCCAGAGCCCTCCAAACAGCAACCTGACAGCCGGTCTCGCGCCCAGTCGGCTCAGGCATCGTCGGATCACGCATAGTCGATTCTGGGATCGATATACGCATACAGCACATCGACCAGCAGATTGATCACCATGTAGATCACCAGGATGAAGATCAGGCAGCCCTGGATCAGCGGGTAATCGCGCGTGCTGATCGCCTGGATCAACAGTCGCCCGAGGCCTGGATAGGTGAATACCGCCTCCGTCACTACCGTGCCGCCGATGAAGCCCGCCATCATCAGCCCGACGATCGTGACGAACGGCAGCATCGCATTGCGCAGCACGTGCCGCCCGACAACGTCGCGCTCCTTGAGGCCCTTGGAACGCGCGGTGCGGACGTAATCGGCCCGCAACTCCCCCACCAGCGAAGCACGCAGGAAGCGCGCGAAAATCCCGGACACATAGACGCCGAGCGTCAGCGCGGGCATCAGCAGATTCTTCACCGCGCTGACCGGCGCTTCGAAGAACGGCACGTACGCCGAAGCCGACGGCAGCCAGCGGAGGTACACCGCCATGAGGAGGATCAGCAGGATGCCAAGCCAGAAGGTCGGCACGCCAAGCGCCAGCGCGCTCCAGCCGCTCAGCAACTTGTCGAGCGTCGAGCCGGGTTTCAGCGCACTCACGAACGCTACCGGAACGCCGAGCACGAGGCCGATCAGGATCCCCGCGATGCCAAGCTGCAAATCCGCCGGGATGCGCGCGACGACCAGCCCGAACACCGGCTGCTGGCTCTGGATCGAGACCCCGAAATCCCCATCGGCCACGCTCTTCACCCATGACCAGTACTGATCGATGATCGGCCGGTCGAGACCGAGCCGTGTGGTCTCCGCCGCGACCTGCTCGGGGGTCGCATTCACGCCGAGAAGAGCGCCGACCGGATTCCCCGGAACGGCATAGATCATGCCCCAGATGCCGATCGACGCGAGCACCAGCACCGGCAGCATCTGCGCCAGGCGTCTGAGCACGAAACCGATCACCGGATCCCCTCCTCCGCGGCGATCTCGGCGCTCGATTCCCGCTCGAGCGCGAGGTCGACCGCATGCGGATCTTCGATCACGGAAGCGAGCGTCCGTCCGATCGTGTCCAGCGACAGGATGGTGAGCGTGAGAGCAATTCCCGGCAGCACCGCATAGGTCGGGGCGTCGTAGAGATAGCTGGCGCCGGTACGCAGCATGTCCCCCCAGCTCGGCGTCGGCGGGGCGATGCCGATGCCGAGGAACGACAGCGCCGCCTCGATCAGGATCGCGAGCGAGGAAAGCACGATCACCTGCACCACGATCGGGCTCCAGGAATTCGGCAGCACGGTGCGGAACATGCTGTACGCGGCGGAGGCACCGAACGCCTCGACCGCAACCACGAAGTCCCGGCTGCGGAGCGAAAGCACCTGCGCACGGGTGACCCGCGCGAAGCTCGGAATGCCGGTCACGCCGACCGCCGCGAGCGCCGACACCTCGCTCCGCCCCATCACCGCGATCAGCGCCATCGCCAGCAGAATCGCCGGCAGCGCCAGCAGAACATCGATCGCCCGCATCAGGAGGGCATCGTGCCAGCCGCCGAAGAACCCGGCAACGAGGCCGACCGGAATCCCGATCGCGCCGGCGATCGCGACCGCCCCGGCCGCCGTCTCGAGCGATGTCCTGGCGCCGTAGATCACCCGGATCAGGATGTCTCGCCCGAGCTCGTCGGTGCCGAACCAGTGCGCGAGCGACGGCCCTTCGAGGGTGTGTTCAAGATGTTGCGTAATCGGACTGATAGAGATGATCCATGGTGCCAGGAAGGCGAGCGCCGCGAGCCCCACCAGAAAGATTGCCCCGAGCCGCGCGCCGTTATGCGAAAGGACCCTGAGCGCGACCGTCAACGCCCGCCGCCCGAGGCCCTTCATGACGCGGCCTCCCCGCCGGCCGGCTCCGCCATCGCCGGAACCGCCGCTTGTGCCCCGAGCGGGCCCGCATGGTGGCAGGCGACCCGTGTCGGCAATCCGGGATAGGCGACGAATGCCGGCCCCTCGGCCGAGCAGATGGCGCTGGCGCGGAAGCAGCGCGGGTGGAAGGTGCAGCCGGAGGGCGGCGATGCCGGATTCGGAATCTCGCCCTTCAGAATGATCCGCCGCGGATTATGCCGTTCCGCCGGATCGGTCGCCGGTACCGCCGACAGCAGCGACTGGGTATAGGGATGCACCGGCGTCGCGTAGACGGTGGCCTTCGTGCTCTCCTCGACGATGCGCCCGAGATACATCACGGCGACCCGGTCGGAGATCTGCCTGACGACGGAAAGATCGTGCGCGATGAAGAGATAGGCGAGGCCGAACTCCTGCTGCAGATCCTGCAGCAGGTTGATGATCTGTGCCTGGATCGAAACGTCGAGCGCCGCCACCGGCTCGTCGAGGATCAGCAGCCTGGGCTTCAGCGAGAGCGCCCGCGCGATGCCGATCCGCTGCTTCTGCCCGCCCGAGAATTCCCTGGGGTAGCGGCCGACGTCCAGCCGCGACAGCCCGACCAGCCCGAACAGCTCCGCGATCCGTGCCGCGCCTCCCGCCCGCTCGTAGAGGCCATGAATGCGCAGCGGCTCGGCGACGATGTCGCCGGCGGTGAGCGTCGGATTGAGCGAGGCGTACGGATCCTGGAAGACGTACTGGATCTGCCGGCGGATCCGGCGCCACCTGGCCCGGGAGAAGCCGGTGATCTCCTCGCCGTCGAAGGCAATCCGCCCGCCCGCCGCCGGGATGAGCCCCATGATCGCCCGCCCCGTCGTCGTCTTGCCGCATCCCGATTCGCCGACCAGCCCGAGCGTTTCCCCGGCCGCCAGGCGCAGGCTGACGCCGTCGACTGCGCGCACGTAGCCGACCGGCCGGCGCAGCAGGCCGGAGCGGATCACGAAGCGGACCTCGAGGCTGTCAACGGCGAGCAGGGGCCGGGCTGCGGTTGCCGCCGCCGGGCGGAGCGGCGCCGCCGGCAGAGCCGGCTCGGAAAGCGGCGGGCGTGTCCCCGCTTCCTCCGGAAAATGGCAGGCCGAAACATGTGCGGCCGCAACCGCCATCAGTTCCGGCCGCTCGTTCCGGCAGCGCGCCCGCGAAGCCCCGATCGGGCAACGCGGATGAAAGCTGCATCCGGACGGCAGCATGGTCGGGTTCGGCGGCTGGCCGGCGATCGGCACCAGCCGGGAATCGTCCCCGCTGATGCTGGGCATGCTGCGCAGCAGGCCGACCGTGTACGGAT
>JBOHMK010000095.1:0-4631 GCA_050730115.1 Acetobacteraceae bacterium | reverse complement strand
GAAGTATCTCGCAGTCGGCGGCATCGGGACGTAGCGCTGGTCTCTGTGCTCAAATGACGCCGCGCTCGTGGAGTCCGGCGAGCGCGGAGGGGGCGATGCCGAGCATTCCGAGCACGGCCTCGTTGTTCTCGCCGAGATCCGGTGCCGGGCGGGAGAGTGCGCCCGGGGTCTCGGAGAGGCGGACTGCCAGGTTGTGCATCGGGAGGCGGCCCATGTCCTTGTCGGGCAGCTCGACCAGGCACTCCCGCCCGGCGACGAACGGGTCGGTCAGCAATTCGGACGGATCAAGAACCGGCCCGACAGTCACGCCGGCGCGATCGAAAAGAGCCAGGTTTTCCTCCTGCGTGTGCGCCTGCATGAAGCCGGCAACGATGGAATCGAGGATCTCGTTGTTGGCAACGCGCGCCGTATTGGTGGCGAAACGTGGATCCGCGATCAGATCGGGCCTCCCGATCGCCTGAAAGAGCCGCTCGGCCATTGCCTGCATGGAGGCCGAGAGGGCGACGTCTTTTCCGTCCTTGCAGCGATAGACATTGCGTGGCGCAGTGGTTGCCGAGCGGCTGCCGTTGCGCCTCGGAACAGTGCCGGAGAGCGCGTAATTGGCGGCCTGCGGCCCGAGCACCGAAAGAATGCTCTCGAACAGCGAAAGATCGATGACCTGGCCGGGCCCGCCGCGGACCTCGACATGGCGAAGCGCCATCATGATCGCGGTCGCGCCGTAGAGGCCAGTGATCATGTCGGCGAGTGCGAGCGGCGGCAGGACCGGTGGCCGGTCGGCGAAACCGTTCATTGCGGCGAAGCCGCTCATCGCCTCGACCAGACTGCCGAAGCCCGGCTTGACACGGAACGGTCCGCTTTGTCCCCAGCCGGAAATGCGTGCGATCACGAGCTTCGAGTTGGCTTCGAGCAGCACGTCGGGCCCGAGGGCGAGCCGCTCCAGCTTGCCAGGAATGAAGTTCTCGACCAATACCTGCGCGGTGGCGACCAGCCGCAACAGGAGAGCGCGGCCTTCCGGATGCCGATAGTCGAGGCTGAGGCTTCGCTTATTGCGTGAATAGACCTTCCAGTAGGTCGGGATGTCACCGACGCGCCAGTTTCTCAGGTCATCGCCTTGCTGCGGACTCTCGACCTTGATCACGTCGGCGCCGAAATCCGCGAGTACATGGGTGACCATGTTGCCGGCAACCAGGCGCGAGAGATCAACGATGCGGATGCCGCTCAAGGGCGCTTTCGTGTTCGGCCGGTAATCCTTCTGGTGCAGACTTGAGCGCATGAGCGATTGACCTTCGCGAAAGCGATTGACCGCAGTGAATGGAGGGCTGCTTATACCAGCGCCTGATCGAGCATGAAATCGGCGCCGGGGATCGGCGAGAGGAAAGACATTACCATGCCCCAAGAATTGCCCGTTTGGCGTTCGTCTCTTTACGTCCCTGTCATTGTCGAACGGTTCGTTGCCAAGGCGGCGAGCCGCGGCGCTGACGCGATCATCCTCGATCTCGAGGATTCGATTCCGCCCGAGAAGAAGGATTCCGCGCGCGGGCGAGTGGCGGCGGCGGCACAAATTGTCGGCGCCGGCGGCGCGGATGTGCTGGTGCGTGTCAACCGGCCCTGGCGCCTTTTGGTGCGCGATCTCGAAGCGGTGATCGGGCCGGGTGTCGCGGGTCTGATGCTGCCGAAGATTGAAAGTGCGGAGCATCTTGGACTGATTGCAGAAATCGTCGATGAGATCGAGGTGGAGCGGAAGATGACTGCTGGCCATACGAAGCTGGTCGCGATGCTCGAGACGCCGGGCAGCATCTTTCGTGCGGATGAGATCGCGCGGGCGCATCCGCGGCTGGTTGCGATCACGGTTGGCGCCGAGGACCTGGCACTCTCGGTCGGCATGCTACCGGAGGCGGAAGGGCTGATGTTTCCGAAGCAGCAGGCGATCTTTGCCGCCCGGGCGGCCGGCATTCTGCCGCTTGGGTTTCTCGGAACGGTTGCCGATTTTGCCGATCTCGACGCGTTTCGCCGCACCATCCGCCGCTCGCGCGGGCTTGGCTTTACCGGTGCCGCCGTGATCCATCCGAGCCAGATCGGCATTTTGAACGAGGAATTCAGCCCGGAGCCGGCGGAGGTCGAGCGGGCGCGGCGGATGCTTGCGGCCTACGCGAGTGCGCGTACCGGGGGCCTCGGTGCGATCGCCTTCGAGGGCCGGATGATCGACGTTCCGGTGGTACGGCGCGCAGAGGCGCTGCTCGCGCGCCATGAGGCGATTGCGAACAGGGCGCGGCGGGCGAGTGGGATAGCGGAATGACACGCCTGGGCCTGGGCCGTTTCAACGCGCGAGTCCGAGGGTCAACCAGGGCACGGCGGCGACGACGATCAGGGCGGCAATCAGCGCCAGCATGTAGGGCACGATCGGGCCGAGCGATTCGTCGCTGGTGGCCCTGCCGATCAGGCAGCTCTGATAGAAGCCGACGCCGACGGGCGGGGAGAAGAAGCCGATCCCCATCGCCAGGATGGAAACGATTGCATAATGAACGACGTTGATGCCGACCTGCTGGGCGATCGGGAACAGGAGCGGCCCGAACAGCACCAGCGCCGGAAGGCCTTCAAGCACGCTGCCGAGGATGAGGAAGACCAGGATGGAAACCGCCATGAAGCCGATCTTGCCGCCTGGCAGATGCTCCATCATCGCGGCGAGCGACTGGGCGAAGCCGGCCTGGGTCAGCGCCCAAGCCATGGCCGAGGCGGCACCGATGATCAGCAGGATGGCCCCCGAGAGCGAGGCGGTCTCGACCAGGATCGGGAACACGCGGCGCCAATCGAAGCAGCGATAGACGGCGAGACCGACGAAGACGGAATAGATGACGCCGATGGTGGCGACCTCGGTCGCCGTGGTGATGCCGGTGAGCACGAAATAGCGGATAATGAACGGCAGGACGAGGGCGGGGAGGGCGATCACGAAGAGGGTGAACGTCCGCCGGGCGCCGACGCGCCCGCCGAGCGGACGGTCGTGGCGGGTGCGGATGAAGATCAGGATGATCAGCGCGATCGCGGCGACGACCGCCGGCAGCACCCCGCCGTCGAACAGCGCCTCGGTTGAAAGGCCGGTCACCGCGGCGACGATGATCAGGACCAGGCTCGGCGGGATCGTTTCCGACATCGCCGCCGAGGCGGCGAGCTGGGCCACGAGCTCGCCATTCGGCATTCCGCGCCGCTTCATCTCGGGCAGCAGCACCGGTGCGACCGCCGCCTGATCGGCGGCCTTCGAGCCGGAGATGCCGGCAATCAGGTACATCGTGCCGATCAGGGCATAGGAAAGCCCGCCACGGCGATGACCGACGAACGCGGAGAGGCAGTTGACGAGCGCACGGGCGATGCCGGTCATCTCGAGCAACAGTCCGAGCACCACGAACATCGGCACTGCGAGCAGTTCGATCGAGGCCATGCCCTGGTTGGTCTGGCTGATGATGACGGAGAGCGGGATTGTCGTGGTGTAGAAGAGATAGCCGAGGGTGGCGATGCCGAAGCTGAATGCGATCGGAATCCCGCACACGATGGCGGCGCCGACGATCAGCGTGAAGAAGATAATGAGGTCGGCGTTGCCGATGGCGTAGAGGACCGGTTCGAGCAGCCAGAGTCCGACGCCGATCACGAGGCCGATCGCAAACGTGAGTGCGAGCTCTCGCGGATTGGCTCCCTCGAAGAGCTGGCGGAGTGCGATCAGGAACAGGATCGCGAGGCCGACCAGTTCGCCCGCGATTTCCCAGGATCCCGGAATGCCGAGTGTCGGCATCGTGATCGCGCCCTGCTGTTCCATGTAGCCGAAGCCCGGCACGATCAGCGCCAAAGTGAAGATGGCGACGGCGAGGGCGGAGATCCGCTCGAGCAGGCTCCGTGTTCGAGGCGCCAGGTGCGAGACGACGATCGTCATGCGCATGTGCTCGCGTTCGCCGAGTGCGATCACGGCGCCGAGCGTGAGCAGCCAGAGGAACAGCATTTCCGCAAGCTCGCCCGACCAGGCGAGCGGGTTATCGAGCACGTAGCGCCAGACCACGCCGGCAAACAGCAGGCCGATCTCGATCACGACGAGGGCGGCGGCGACAATCTTACAGAAGAGGACAACGCCATCCTCCACCCGCCGGAACGGACTTGCTGCCGCCTCCCCCGTCATGACCGTCTCAAATGATCAAGCGAGCGTGCCGGTATATTTCTCGAGCGCCGCCCAGAGGTCCTTGCCGAATATGCCTTCCCAGTGCTTGTAGAAGCCCGATTGCACCAGCTTTTCGCGGAATGGCGCGATGTCGGGTGTGTTGAATTTCAGGCCTGCGGCCTCGAGCTTGCCTTGCAGCGAATTGTTCAGATCCTCGTTCGAGACCCGCTGCTTCAGTGCCTGGGCGTTGAACGCAGCCTCTACGATCTTCTGGTGATCGGCCGACAGGCCCTTCCAGAAGGGATCATTCATGACCAGCCAGTAGCCGACCCACATGTGGTTGGTGAGCGAGCAGTACTTCTGGACCTGGTAGAATTTCTGGGTCCAGATGACGCCGAGCGGATTCTCCTGCCCGTCCACGACATGGGTTTGCAGGGCGGTGTAGAGCTCGGAGACGTTCATGGTGACCGCCGCGGCGCCGAGGTCCTTGAAG
>JBOHMK010000094.1:0-6692 GCA_050730115.1 Acetobacteraceae bacterium | reverse complement strand
TCGCAGAACGTATCTTGACATACCCGGTAACGCTGACACAACTCCGATACGCTCCAGTTCCCCATGTCGTAGTCCAGCGTCATTCGAACCCGCTCTTCCATCCGACGGGTCTCCAGAAACGGCATCGAAAAAGCTCCAATTTGCCGTGCGGGAAAC
The DNA here is from genome assembly GCA_050730115.1 of Acetobacteraceae bacterium. Taxonomy (GTDB): domain Bacteria; phylum Pseudomonadota; class Alphaproteobacteria; order Acetobacterales; family Acetobacteraceae; genus JAKAWQ01. The sequence goes on along the minus strand of JBOHMK010000094.1, from coordinate 6,536 downwards.
CTGTCAACGATCTCTCCGGTCTGTGCCGTCAGCTATCTATCCGGTTCGGACCCTCCGCCGCCCTCTCCGTTCCTGGGGGCGGAGAGGGTTTTCGCAACTCGTCGTTGCGTCGGATGGGTGAAACCCGCAGTCATCTGGGAGCGGGTGGGATTTTTCCGGGTCGTGTGTGGGCCATGCATGAGTGAAAGTGGGACCTGCTTTGTTTGCTCGATCCATTTGATTGCCCTGGCGCCTTGCTGCACGATTCCGCCAAAAGCCTTTTCGATCTAACCGAGCGCGGCGACGAAGCGCTCGAGGCCGGTCTGGCGCGGGGTGGCGAGGCGGGCGGAGGCGAGGATCGCGCGCATCATGCCGATGGCGGCATCGAGATCGTGGTTCACCAGCACGTAATCGAATTCCCGCCAATGCGAGATCTGCTCTGCTGCCCCGGCCATCCGCCGCGCGACCCGGGCCGGCGGATCGCCTCGCTCGGCCAGGCGCTCTCCCAGCACGGAGTGCGAAGCCGGCAACACGAAGACACCGACGACGTCGCCGGCGAGCGCCGAGCGGAGCCGCCGATGACCCTGCCAGTCGATGTCGAAGAGCACGTCCCGGCCCGCTTCGAGCGCGGCCAGCACCGGCGCGCGCGGAGACCCGTAACGGTGGTCGAACACTTCGGCCCATTCCAGCAGCTCGTTGCCCGCGGCCAGTTGCTCGAACGCCGCCAGATCATGAAAATGGTAGTGGACGCCTTGGATCTCACCCGCGCGTGGCGGCCTGGTCGTGGCGCTGACCGAGCGCATGGTGGCCGGCTCTGCGGCCAGCAGGGCTTGGGTAATCGCGCTCTTGCCCACCCCTGACGGCCCGGCGATCACGAGGGCAACGCCGCGCCGGCCGATCGAAGATCTCGATGCCATCAAATCCGAATCCGGCCCCGGCCAGGGCACGCATTATCAGGGCCCGTCCCTCCCCAAACTGCCGGCCGGAGGATTTTCGTCAAGCCCTGGACCGCTCGGTGCCGGCCGCCGCCCAGGTAGAACCGCTGGCGGCGGCCGCGAGGCAGAGTTCCGGTTGCCGCGAATCGACCGCATCTGCAACCGTGGCTTGTGATCTGTCCCTTGCGAGGGGAGCGGCCGACGATGATCGTAATCGCAGTAGCGCAACAAAAGGGCGGCGCCGGCAAGACCACGCTCGCCGCCAATCTTGCGGTGGCACTCGCGGTGGCACTCGCCCCGGAGCGGCGAGTGGCGCTGATAGATGCCGATCCACAGCGGAGCCTCGCGCACTGGCGGCGGCTTCGGGAGGCCAATGGCGGCGGGCGGGTCGGGCTCGCGTTCGTGGAAGTGGCGGGCTGGAGACTCGGCATCGAACTCGATCGCATCGCACGCTTGCACGATATCGTGGTGATCGACACGCCACCCGAGATCGATACCGACGCGCGCCAGGCGGTGCGGGCGGCGGATCTGGTGCTGGTGCCGCTGCAGCCGAGCCCGCCCGATCTCTGGGCCGCGGAAGGCACGCTCCGGCTGGCGGAGAGCGAACACCGGCCGGCGCGGCTGGCGTTGAACCGCGCCCCTGCGGCCAGCCGGCTCCGGGTCGCGATCGAGGCGGAGATTGCCGCGCGCGGCCTGCCGATGCTGGCCGCCGTGCTCGGCAATCGGGCCGCGTTCGCTGCCGCCTTCGCCGCCGGGCTTGCCGTGCAGGAGGCCGCGCCGCGCTCGGTAGCGGCGGCAGAGATGGCGCTGCTCGCCGCCGAGGTGGTGGAACTTGCCGCCTGAGGACTGCCCCTTCCCGCCGGGATCGGCAAGCGCTTATTGTTTCGCAGCGGGATCGCTGCTGCAGCGGTTGCGGCATGAGGGGCGCCCTGGGCCTGATCAGTCGTACGGGGGCGAGGGGGGAAAGCTATTGCCACAGACGATTGCGCGATCCCGGCGCCGGTACCGGCGGTTGCGGCTGGCAGCGTGCTTCGCCGGCGCGCTGATCGCTTTCCTCGGTTCGCGGAAGGCGGGCGCGCAAATTCCGCAGGGAACGCCGCTGCCGCGGATCCTGCCGCCGCGTCCGCCCACGGTCGGCGGGCCCGCCGCCCCTACGCTGCCGCAAGGACCGGCAGCGGTGCCGAACGTCTCGGTTGCGGTCAAGAACGTCTCGGTGGTCGGCGCCACCGTTTTCCCCGAGAGCCGCCTGGCGCCATTGATCGCCGGCCTGACCGGCCCGAGCACCAAGCTTTCGGCGATCGAGAAGGCGCGGGTCGGGATCCTCGATCTCTATCGGCGAGGCGGCTATCCGCTGGTGACGGTTTCGGCCACGCTCGAGCCTTCCGGGACGCTGAACTTCACCGTGATCGAGGCGTATATCGCGGCGGTCAAGCTTTCCGGAAATATCGGCCCTGCCGGGACGCAGGTGCTGCGCTTCCTCAACCATCTGACGGAGATCCGCCCGATCAGCAACGCCGCGCTGGAACGGTGGCTGCTGCTGGCGCAGGACGTGCCGGGCGTCAGCCTGCGGGCCGTCCTGAAGCCCTCGACCGGCCAGCCCGGCGCGCTGACGCTGGTTGCCGAGGTGCGGCGCCAGGCCTTCTCCGGACTGGTAACGGCGGATAACGCCGCGTTTCCCGAGACCGGCCCGGCCGAGGGGCTGTTGGTGCTGAACGCCAACAGTTTCACCGAGTTCGGTGAACAAACCGAGGTCTCCCTCTACCACACCTCGGGCAATACGCAGAATTTCGGCCAGATCTCGTATGAAACGTTCGTCGGCGGCTCAGGGCTTCGCATTCGCGTCTATTACGGGGACGGCATCTCCAACCCGTATGGTCAACTGGAGTCGATCGGCTACCAGGGGCTGACCACGGTGTTCGGCGTCGGCGCCGTCTATCCGCTGATCCGCTCGCGACGGCAGAACCTGAATCTCGTCGTCAACCTCGACGGCATCCGGAGCGAAGTGCGCGACGATTCCGGACCCGAGGGCCAGCAGGTACAGGCGAGCCTCGACGAGTTCCGGGTGCTTCGAATGGGCTTCGACTACGCACTTCAAGACACCTGGCTCGGGGCAGAGCGGCCGGCGATCGACACCGCCTCGATGCGGCTCTCGTTCGGGCTGCCGTTCCTCGGCGGCACCGGCAACGACAACGCCGATCCGAGCGTGATCGGCGAGCAGATCGGCTTCACCAAGATCGCCGGGGAGCTGACCAGGACGCAGACGCTGTTCTCGCCCTGGTCGGGGGCAACGGTTGCCCTGAAGGGGCTGCTCACCGGGCAATACAGCGGCGTCGTGCTGCCGGCGGTGGAGAAGTTCTATCTGGGCGGCCTGGTGTACAATCGCGGCTTCTATTCGGGCGAGGTGACCGGTGACAAGGCGGTCGCGGCGACGGCGGAACTGCAGCTCAATACCGGGCTCGCGTTCGATCTGTTCGGCCGTGCGTTCCACCCGCTGGCGCAGTTCTTCGGCTTCTACGACTGGGGCTATGCATGGCAGAATCAGCCGCTGGCGCTGAATGCCCGGTTGGCGTCCGCCGGTGGCGGTGTCAGGCTCAGCTTCACGCCCGCGACCGAGTTCGATCTCGTCGCCCTCACCCGGTTCACCCGCACACCACTCGGCTCGAGTGCGAATGTCACGCCGCTCAAGACCGACGCCGTCTATTGGCGCGTGCTGGTGCGGTTTTAGGAGTTTGCTGAAAAGCCAGGGCAAGGGCTCCGCCCTTTACCCGCCCAATGGGACGTTGGGGGCCTGAGGCCCCAGACGCCCGAACTTCAAAAGAACGAATTCCAAAGATTTGCCAATGGCCGGGTGTGGGGCAGAGCATGCGCATTTTCGGTCAGGCGGAAAACGCTCTGGAGCGTGGCAGCTTGCCGGTCAGCCGGGGAGTTGGAGCACGTTCTTGGCGATGATGTTGCGCTGGATCTCGTTGCTGCCGCCGTAAATCGAAGTCGGGCGGGACTGGATGAAGAGCCCGGAGGGATGGAGCTCGCGGTTGCCGCCCATCGGCTCGAGGAGGCCCGCATTTTCGCCGGCGATGTCGAGCATCGTCTCGGTGATACGCTGGAAGAGCTCGCTCTGGTGCACCTTCAGCATGGAGACATCCGCGCCGAGCGGGTGGCCCCGGCGGACCAGATCGGCAAACTCCTCGTAGAGAGCTTTGTGGTCGGCGAGATCGAGGCGGAGGCGGGTGTAGCGATCGCGGAAGACGGGCTCGTCGGCCACGCCCATGCGTTCGGCGAGCAGACGGAGGCGGGCGAGCGCATAGGCGGCTTGCCTCGGTGAGCCGAGGAGCAGGCGCTCGAAGCCGAGCAGCGTCTTGGCCATGGTCCAGCCGCGATTGATCTCACCGACCAGATTCCCGCGCGGCACGCGGACATTATCGAAGAAGGTTTCACAGAATTCGTCATGCAGATCGAGATTGATGATCGGGCGGACGGTGATACCGGGACGGTCCATCGGCACCAGCAGGAAGCTGAGCCCCTCCTGCTGCCTGGCGCTTTTGTCGGTGCGAACCAGAAGAAAGATCCAGTTGGCGTCGGCGGCGAGGGTAGTCCAGGTCTTCTGCCCGTTGACGACCCATTGGTCAGCGTCGAGCACCGCCTCGGTGCGGAGGCTGGCCAGGTCGGAGCCGGCGTTCGGCTCACTGTAGCCCTGGCACCAGATATGCTCACCGGAGAGGATTTTGGGGAGGAAGAAGCGCTTCTGGGCGTCGGTTCCGAAACGGATCAGGAGTGGCCCCAGCATGGTGATGCCCATGTCGTTGAAGCGGGCGCAGCCGTGGCGCTCAAACTCCTCGGTCATGACGAGCTGGCGGGCGGCGGAGAGGCCCATGCCACCCCACTCGCGGGGCCAGCCGGGGGCAAGCCAGCCGGCACGGGAGAGCGTGAGATACCAGGGCCTGGTGTCGCGGAAATGCAGGCGCTTCGGCGGATTGCGGAGCGCGGGCGGATAACGGGTTTCGAGGAACTCGCGGACCGTCGCGCGGAAAGCGGGTTCGTCGAGCGAATCGAGCGCCGCCGGAGAGATGTCTCTCTCTGAGATCTCAGGCATCCTGCTCCTCCGGTGCGAGAACGGCGTAGCGGCTGCGATGCAGCGCGGCCGAGCCGTAAAGGTTGATCTGTACCATCGCCTTGCGAAGGAAGAGGCCGATATCGGCCTCGTCGGTGTAGCCGATGCCGCCGTGGAGCTGAATCGCCTGGCGGGTGATCAGGAGCGAGGCATCGGCGGCGCGAGCCTTGGCGCGGGAGACGGCGGCGCGGCCGAGGGCAAGGTTCGTTTCGCGGTCGAGGGTTGCGGCGGCGGCGCGGATGCTGGCACGCATCAGCTCCCACTGGATCTTGAGATCGGCGACCCGATGGCGGAGCGCCTGAAATGCGGCGATCGGGCGGCCGAACTGCGCGCGCGTTGCCATGTAGTCGAGGGTGATCGCGAAGGCGCTGCGGGAGAGGCCGAGCAGATAGGCGGCGGTGGCGAGAATCGCCTCTTCGAGCGGGCGCGCGAAGTCACCAGGGACGAGGGTCGCCGGCGCGCGATCGAGGCTGAGCGTGCCGAAGGTGCCGCCATCCTGGGTGCGTTCGAGGGTGAGCGTGGCGCCGGGGGCATCGCGAGCCAGGATGGCGAGGCCCTCGCGGGCGGAGACGAGGAAGAGATCGGCGCCACCGGCCATCGGCACGAAGACCTTCTGCCCGGTAAGGCGGCCCGCCGAGAAGATGGTATCCGCGGCGAGCGAGAGGCTGTTCGGACGCTCCTGCCAGGCGGGGATGACGATCGAACGGCCGGCGAGGAGATTTGCAAGCGGGACGCCGGTGAGGGCCCGGGCGGCCATGGCGACGGGGATCAGCGGCTCGGGGACGAGGCCGGCACCGAGCTCTTCGGCGAGGACGGCAAAGCCCCTCATGCCGAGGCCACTGCCGCCCTCGCTTTCGGGAAGCGCCAGGGCGGGCCAGCCGAGATCACAGATCCGCTGCCAGTGGGCGCGGTCGAAGCCTCGGTCGGTGAAACGGAGATCACGGATGCGGCGGAGATCACCGCGCGGGACGATCGCGGCGGCGCTCTCACGGAGCAGGCGCAGGCTCTCGCTGAAGTCCCCGGCCTGGTCCATAGCTCCCCTCCCCCGTGATGCTCGCGCGCGACGGCGGGAAGGGTCAATCCCGGCCGCAGGAGAGATCAGCATCGGGCCTCGGGCGGAGACGTGGCGCGGGATCGGATTGACGGCAGGAGAGGTGGCATTCATTAGTTCCCCACCGGCACGGCCGACCCGCTGGGCATGAAACCACACCATAGCCCGCAATGTCATTGCGAGGAGCGTGAGCGCGTCTCTTCACGCGCGAGGCGCGACGAAGCAATCTCGGCCCCGCCAGGACTCCCGCGAACCGCCACCGCAAAGCCGCCGCATGACCGACAAGCAGTTTCTTTTTAGTTCCCCACCGGCACGGCCGACCCGCTGGGCATGAAACTCGGGCGATATTCATTGTCATTGCGAGCCGCCAGTTCGGCGGCGTGGCGATCCAGCCGTCAGGCACGGAGCGGCCTCTCTGGATCGCCACGGCGCTCTGCGCCTCGCGATGACGGCTGAGTGACGG
>JBOHMK010000093.1:0-6335 GCA_050730115.1 Acetobacteraceae bacterium | reverse complement strand
TGATCAAGGGCTGGGCGCTTGAATGGCCGCGGCTCGAACGGGCAGATTTCATCATGACGATCGGCAGCGCACGCCCACTCGAGGATGCCGCACGGATCGCTTATCGCGAACTGGTGCTGTGGCTCGAGAACGAGTACGGCTTCGAGCGCTGGGATGCCTACATGATGCTGAGCCAGTGCGGGCGGGTGCGGCTCGGCAATGTGGTCGATCCGAAATACACGGTGGGTGCAGGGATCGCGAAGAGATATCTTGGAATGAAGGCGGCGGGAAAGGAATGAAGGGATGGATCTGGGCCTCAAGGGACGCCGCGCGCTGGTGACCGGAGCGACACGTGGAATCGGACGCTCGATCGCCGAGCATCTGGCGGCGGAGGGCACGGATGTTGCGATTTGTGCACGGGATCGGTCTGAGGTTGCAGCAACCGTCAAGGCGCTGGCGGCGGGCGGGGTCAGGGCAAGCGGGCGCGCAGTCGATGTTGCCGATCATGCGGCACTCGGACGATGGATTGCCGAGGCAGGGCACGAATTCGGCGGGCTCGACATCGTGGTCTCCAATGTCTCGGCGCTGGCGATCGGACCGGACGAGGCGTGCTGGCGGGCGGAGTTCGAGACCGATCTGATGGGCACGGTCAAGGCCGTGGAGGCAGCGATGCCATTTCTCGAGCGCTCCGATGCCGCGGCGATCGTGGTGATTTCCTCGGTTTCCGGACGGGAGGTGGATTTCGCAGCGGGGCCGTACGGAGTCTTCAAGGCGGCGCTGGTTCATTACGCCAAAGGGCTTTCCTACCAGCTCGCCGGAAAAGGCATCCGGGTCAATGCGCTCTCTCCCGGCAACACGTATTTCCCGGGTGGGGTCTGGCACAAGATCGAGCACGGCAATCCGGACCTTTATGGCAAGGCGCTGGCGCTCAACCCGACCGGAAGGATGGGCAAGCCCGAAGAGATGGCACGGGCCGCGGTGTTTCTGGCAAGCCCCGCCGCGAGCTTCATCACCGGGACCAATCTCGTGGTGGACGGCGCGCTGACGCGCGGTGTACAGTTCTGAGAGCTGCGGGGGGCGTCGATAATGGGCTACATTCTCTATTACTACCCCGGCAATGCGAGCCTGCTGCCGCACATGGTGCTGCGGGAAATCGGCGCCGAGTTCGAGCTTCGGCTGGTCGATCGGCAGCAGAACGCGCAGCGGAGCCCGGAGTATTTGCGGCTCAACCCGAACGGCCGGATTCCGGTACTGTGCGACGGCGATCTGGTGCTGTTCGAGACGGCAGCAATCGCAATGCATCTTGCCGATCGGCATCCCGATGCCAAACTTGCCCCTCCCATCGGCACGGCGGCGCGAGGCGAATTCTACAAATGGATGGTGCATCTGACGAACACGCCGCAGGCCGAGTATCGCGCCTGGTACTATCCGGAGGAACACGTCGCTGAGCCGGGTGCCGCACCTTCCGTCAAGGCCGCGGCAGGAAAGCGGCTGGAGTCCATGTTCGCACGGATCGCAGCCCAACTGGACGGACGGGAGTGGCTCCTTTCATCCGGATTTTCAGCCGCCGATCTCTTTCTCTTCATGCTGGTGCGGTGGGGGCGCGGGATGAAGCCGCCGCCCCGTGACGTGGCGCCGCTCGGTGCGCACGCGGCAAGGGTTCTGGCGCGGCCGGCCGTGCAGAGAGCCCTTGCGGCGGAGGGGATCGTAGCTCCGTTCGTGTAGGCGGCTCAGATCGAGCGGGCGGCGCGGAAGGATTCTATTTCAGCAGCGGAAAAGCCAAGCTCGGCAAGAATGGCCTCGCTATGCGCGCCGAGCGCAGGCACCGCATCCATACGCGGCGCAAACATATCGGAGTTGGCAGGAGGAAGCAGCGCCGGAAGCTCGCCCACTGGCGAGCCGATGGCCTGCCAGCGATGGCGCGCCGCAAGCTGGGGGTGCGCCCAGAGCTCCGCCATGTCGTTGACGTGGGCGTTGGCGATGCCGGCCCGGTCGAGCCGTGCGGCGAGTTCTTCGCCGGTGAGGGAATCGAGGACTGCGCTGATGACGGCGGCGAGCGATCCATGGTTCACCGTGCGGTTGGCGTTGGAATCGAAGCGAGGATCGGCTGCGAGTTCCGGACGGAGAAGAACGATCGCGCAAAATTTGCTCCACTCGCGCTCGTTCTGCAGGCCAAGCATGACGGTGCGGCCGTCAGCGGCCGTGAATGGGCCGTAGGGATAGATGGTGGCGTGGGCAGCGCCTGTGCGGGGCGGCGGCGGCTGACCCTCGAAGCTTTAATAGAGGGGGAAGTTCATCCATTCACCGAGCGCCTCGAGCATCGAGACTTCCACGTGGCTGCCATGGCCGGTTGCGGCGCGGGAGATCAATGCAGTGAGAATGCCGCTGTAGGCATACATCCCGGCTGCAATATCGGCGATCGAAATGCCGGACTTGGACGGATGCTCCGGCGTTCCGGTTACCGAAAGGAATCCGGCCTCACTCTGGATCAGGAGATCGTAGGCCTTGCGGTCGCGATAAGGGCCGTCGGCACCGTAGCCAGAGATCTCACAGAGGATCAGGCGCGGATGGAGAGGGCGGAGCTTTTCCTCGGAAAGGCCGAGGCGGCCGGCCGCACCGGGGGCGAGATTCTGCACCAGGACATCGGTTTTCGCCAGCAGGCGCGAAAGGATCGCGCCTGCCGCCTCGTGCTTGACGTCGAGTGTCAGGCTTTCCTTTGAGCGGTTGCACCAGACGAAGTGCGAGGCAAGGCCGCGCACGCGATTGTCGTACGAGCGGGCGAAATCACCAACCTCGGGCCGCTCAATCTTGATGACGCGCGCGCCAAGGTCGGCGAGCTGGCGGGTCGCGAAGGGGGCGGCGATGGCATGCTCGAGCGTGACGACAAGGACGCCGTCGAGCGGACGACCGGCTGCAGATCGCATGGTTCCGGTCTCGTGCGCGGCCGTGAGACTCATCGGGATGGTGCGTCCAACGGGGCAAGACTCTCAGGATGCGGCCCTGGTCAAAACCGCCAGCGCCCGCAGAAGCTCGTGCCTGGGCCACGGTCGCTCGTCAACGCCAGGCCGGAAGCAGGCGTGTTGGCGTCGCCGTCGCAGTGCGGAAGCGCCCGCTCCTGCCGGGCGATCTACACCCAGTGGCCCGCAATCCAGCGCCACTCTCCGCCCCGGAATACCCAGTACCCAGGCGCCCAGCGCACCCAGTTCGGCTGGCGGCGGACATAGCGGCCGCGGATCCACGCGTATTCGGCGCCGTTCCAATGCCAGTGCCCGGGCTCCCAAACCCAGACCGCGGCCGGGCCGGGCGGTGGTGGTATGACCTCGTAGCGCGCAGACGGGATCGGCGGATGCGGGTTCGGGGGCGGGGCCGGTTCGACCACACAGGCCGCGAGCGCGGTCAGTGGGGCGAACGCGAGGGTAACGAGGGCTGAGCGGCGTCCAGGCATCGGCGGTCACTCCGCTGCGGTCAGGACTCGATTCATCCTCATTATGTGCTGGCGCCCGGCCAATGGGCCGGCTGCCAGGTCCAGGCTCCGGTCGATGGGTTCTTCGACCAGTAGCCAGGCATGAAGGTGGTGGAATGATGATCACGCGCAATCCACTGACCGGCGATCCAGTCGTAACTATGACCGTTCCAGTCCCAGTGCCCGGGCTGCCAGATCTGGGGCACGCCTCCGGCCACTGGAGGCAGCGGAATCGTCTCATTTTGGGCCGCCGGGACCGGGGGCGGTTTCGGGTAGGTGGCGCAGCTGGCAAGCGCGAGCGCCGCGGCGGTCATCAGCCCGGCAAGCAATGGGGCACGGGACATTTTTCCCTCCGTTCCGGTGAAACTTCAGGCGAGATAGTCGTGCACCACCTGGCCCAGGCCGAGCGTGAGATCGGCGACCAGGTGAACGGCCGAAACAACGCTCCGGACGGGCAGATCGGCCACCGGAGCCAGCGCATGCGGGAACAGCTCCAGGGCAGCCGGCGCGGTCCAGGCGCCCTTCAAGGTGACGTCGCCCAGATAATATTCGACCAGTTCGCAGATCCGCGCCGTCCCATCGACATGCGGAATGATCTTGAGGAGCCAGTTGGGCTGGGCGAGGGAGGCTGCGACCGCGGCGTGATCCGCGACATGATGCTTGTAGCCCATGGTGCCGGTGGCGACGCGAACGGGACCGTAATCAAGCGTGCCAACGAGGGTATCGATCTCCTTGTGCAGATGCGGTCTCGCGAGTTTCTTCGGGAACCCCCAGAGTTCGCGGCCGCCGGCGATCGGCGGGTGATCGTTGAGGAACATGGCGTGCGTGTAGCCGCCGGCGCGGCCCTTGAAGGTGACCGGGATCACTTGGCCGGTTTCGGTGTAATCGCCGAAGCCGGTGGAATCGGGCATGCGGATGAACTCGTATTTGACGAGCGGGTTCGTCGGGTCGATCGCCAGCGGGGCCGGCACGATCGCCTGCAACCGATCCGGGTCGGTGCGGTAGGTGATGACCAGAAACTCCCGATCGTTGAACCGGTAGGGCCCTTTCGGGTAGGCCGGGCTGGTGAGCGGCATCGCGAAGGCGGTGCGGCGGACTTCATCCTCGGTCATTCTTTGTCCTCCTCGCGGCTGAAAAAAGGTGGGCCCGCCGGCCGGATCGGATCAAGCCCGCACGGCTGAAGGGGAACGAGCACGGTGGCGACGGCCTGAGCGGCGATCCCTTCGGACCGCCCGGTAAAGCCGAGGCGCTCGGTGGTGGTCGCCTTGACCGAGACCCGATCAGCAGTAACTCCGAGCAGCTCTGCGAGGCGGCCGGACATGGCGGGCGCGTGCGGGGCGATCTTCGGCCATTCGCAGATCAGGGTTACGTCGGCGTTGCCGAGCACGCCGCCCCTGGCCGCGATCCGGGCGGCCGCGTGGGCGAGGAAGCAGGCCGAATTGGCATCCTTCCAGGCTGCTTCGGACGGCGGAAAATGCCGCCCGATGTCGCCCTCGGCGAGCGCACCATAGATCGCATCGCTGAGCGCGTGAATCCCGACATCTGCGTCCGAATGGCCGGCAAGCCCCTGATCATGAGGAATTTCCACGCCACAGAGCACCAGCCTTCGGTGCGGCGCGAAGGCGTGCACATCGAAGCCAAGGCCGGTCCGTGGGATCAAGGCCGGGGCAAGGATGTGCGCAAGCCGCGAAAGATCGTCTGCAACCGTGACCTTGATGTTGTCCTCCGAGCCCGCGACCAGGGCAACGCCGATGCCGGCCGCTTCCAGCAAAGCGGCATCGTCGGTCGCTGAATCTTGGCTGGCAGTGCGATGGAGGCGAAAAAGAGTTTCAAAGTGAAAGGCCTGCGGCGTCTGGGCGCGATAGAGGCCGAACCTCGGAACGGTTTCCTCGATCGTGCCTGAACCCCCGGCACGCTTCAGCGTATCGGTCACGGGGAGCGCCGGGATGGCGCCGGGGGCCTTTTCGAGCGCGCGGATGAGCGCAGGGATCGTGCCGGCCGGAATTCGCGGTCGGGCGGCGTCGTGCACGAGAACAATCGAGGGCCGGTGCGGAGCCAGTGCTTCGAGGCCGGCACGCACGCTCGCCTGACGGCTGGCGCCGCCTGCCACCGGGTGCAGGTGGGTGAGGCCGGCGAGTGCCGTCTCGATCGGTCCGGCCGGGCCCACCGGCTGGAGCAGGGCCACATGGTCTCTCAGCCCCTCCGCGGCGTGGCGAATGACCGGGCGGCCGAGCAGAGGCAGGAACTGCTTCGGCGTGGCGCCACCGAAGCGGGTGCCGGTTCCGGCAGCAAGCAGCAGGGCGGCGATCGACATGCGTCGGTTTGGCGCGCGCGTGCCGGAACGTCAATTGCGTGGCCGCGGCCGGGCGCTCAACCAGTACCGGGGGCGGTCAGAGCGGCCCTCCGGTCGACGGGACGGAACCCTGCAGAGGCGTTGCGCCCAGCCTCGAGTCGCCTTTGATGATCGCGAGCGCCGTGCCGATCAGGGCGCCGATATTGCCGAGATCGGCCGGCACGATCATGGTCGTGCTCTGCTTGGCAAGATTGGCCCAGCGGTCGATGAAATCCCGCGCCACCTGGAGCTGCAATGCCTCCAGTCCGCCTTCGATCGCAACCGCCGCAGCAATGGTACGAATCGCCGCCCCGGTGGCGTTGGCGACCAGCTCGATCGCTCGCGCCTCGCCCTCGGCACGCAGAATCTCCGCCTGCTTGCGGCCGTTCGCGAGGTTGATCTCCTGCTGCTGCTGGCCTTCCGAGGTGTTGATTTGCTGCTGGCGCTGACCCTCCGAGCGGGCGATCAGCGCACGCTTCTCGCGCTCGGCCGTGATCTGCAATTCCATGGCGCGGAGAATTTCCTGGGGCGGCGTGATGTCCTTGATCTCGTAGCGCAGAA
>JBOHMK010000092.1:0-10534 GCA_050730115.1 Acetobacteraceae bacterium | reverse complement strand
GCTCGAGCTTTCCTGCCGCACGCAGGTCGATCTGATGGCCTCGAAGACCGAACTCGAGCTGCCTTCGGAAGCCGTGCTCGAACAGACCGCGGCACTCTACCAGCCCGGCGTGCGCCGCCCGTACGGCGTTCTGGAATGGCCGGCGATGCTGCGCCTCCTTGAGTACGAGGGCAATCGCTCGCCCTGGCCGCCGTACTGGCATTGAGCTGAGCCGCCCGCCGACGGCATGAACGAGGAACGGACCTGCGCATGAAGAAGGGATCGGATCTGCTTGTCGCGGCGCTCGAGAACGAGGGGGTGGAGCGGATTTTCGGGGTTCCCGGCGAGGAAAACCTCGAGGTGCTGGAATCGCTCAGCCGCTCCTCGATCCGGCTGGTCCTCACCCGCCACGAGCAGCCTGCTGCCTTCATGGCGGCGACCTTCGGGCGCCTGACCGGCCGGCCCGGCGTTTGTCTCAGCACGCTCGGTCCGGGGGCGCTCAATCTCATGACCGGCGTTGCCTATGCGCACCTCGGAGCCATGCCGATGATTGCGATCACCGGCCAGAAGCCGGTTCGCACCAGCCGGCAGGCCGGATTCCAGATCGTCGACGTGGTGGCGGCAATGCGCCCGGTGACCAAATTGGCGCGCCAGATCGTAAGCGCCGCGATGATTCCGACTGCGGTCCGGGAGGCCTTCCGGCTGGCCGCCTGGGAACGGCCCGGCCCGGTGCATCTCGAACTGCCGGAGGATATCGCCGCCGAAACATGCGACGATGTAGCGCTTATTCCGCCGCATGCGCTGGAGCGGCCACTGGCGGCAGCGGCCGCCCTCGATCGCGCCGCGGAGATGATCCTTGCGGCACGCCGCCCGCTGATCATGCTGGGCGCCGCCGCCAGCCGGCCACACCTCGCCGCAGCGCTCTCGAATTTCGTACACCGCACGCAACTTCCGTTCTTCAACACGCAAATGGGCAAGGGCGCGGTTGCCGGCGGATCGAATCTCTATATGGGCACGGCGGCGCTCTCGGAGCGCGATTACGTACATGGTGCCATCGACAGCGCCGATCTGATCCTCGCGATCGGCCATGACACGATCGAAAAACCGCCTTTCCTGATGGGCCCGGACGGCCCCCAGGTCATTCATTTCGGATATCTGCCGGCCGAGGTCGAGCAGGTCTTCCATCCCAACGCCGAGGTCATAGGCGATATCGGCCCCAGTCTCGCGCTGCTCGCCGACCGGTTGAATGGCCGGCTCTCTCACGCCGGTGCGCTGTTGCCCCTGCGCCAGGAAATCCTGACCCGCTTGCAGGATCGCGCGCTGGAGGAGCGGTTTCCGCCGACGCCGCAACGAATCGTGCACGACGTCCGCCAGGTGATGCCCGAGGATGGCATCGTCGCTCTCGATAACGGCATGTACAAGATCTGGTTTGCCCGCAACTACCGCACCCGCACCGCCAATACGCTGCTGCTCGACAATGCGCTGGCGACCATGGGTGCCGGGCTGCCGTCGGCGATCGCGGCCGCAATGCTCTACCCGCGAAGGCGCGTGCTCGCCGTCACCGGCGATGGCGGCTTCATGATGAACAGTCAGGAACTGGAGACGGCGGTGAGGCTCGCCCTCAACCTGGTTGTTCTGGTGCTGGAAGATCACGCCTACGGCATGATCCGCTGGAAGCAGACAGTGGACAAGTTCACCGATTGGGGGCTTTCGTTCGGCAATCCCGATTTTGTCGCCTATGCCCGATCGTATGGCACCAAAGGTGTGCGCGTCGAGGAGACTGCTTCCCTCGCCCCCACGCTCGATGCTGCCTTCACTGCCGGCGGCGTCACTCTGGTCGTGGTGCCGATTGACTATTCCGAAAATATCCGTGTCCTGATCGACGAATTAGGTGCGCTGCCCCGGGCCCGATGCTTGGCCGCGAGCGGCGCGAACTGAGAGGCCCATCGCGATCCTGCGGGGAGAAGTGCGATGACAGCGATCGGCGGATACCAGGCGCCGGACCCGGCCAACGGGCGGCTTGGCGTGCACTCGATCGGCGAATTCGTCTTGACCGTGCCGGCGCCCGAGAAGGCCCGGGATTTCTACGGCGCGTTCGGTCTCGAAGTGACCGAGTCCGCCGAACAGATCTTCCTCGCCACCGCCGACGGCTACCGCTGGGGCCGCGTGATCGGCGGGCGGCGCAAGGCCCTGCACCACATGACCTTTCACTGCTTCGCAGAAGACCTGCCGCGTTTCCGCGCGCATCTCGAATCGGCGGACGTTCGTCTGCTCGCGCCGCCACCGGGATTCGACAGCAACGGGCTCTGGTTCATCGATCCCGATGGCCTCGCGGTCGAGATCCGTGTCGGCCCGAAGACCTCGCCGGACGGGAAATCCTTGCCGGCAGCGCTGGATGCCGGATCAGGCGCGCGTTGTGCGCCCTATCGGCGCGATGCCGGGCGGGTTCGCCCGCGGCGCCTCAGCCACATCCTCCGCTTCACGCCGGACGTCGAGCGGATGGTCGGTTTCTATGCGCGTGTCCTCGGCCTCCGGCTGTCGGACCGTTCCGGCGCCGACATCGCCTTCATGCACGCCATTCACGGCAGCGATCATCATGTCGTCGCCTTCGCGCGCTCGGCGGCACCTGGTCTGCATCATGTGAGCTGGGACGTGCCTTCACTCGATGCGGTAGGAATGGGCGCGATGACGATGGCCGACCGCGGCTGGAAGATGGGCTGGGGGCTCGGCCGGCATGTTCTGGGTTCGAATTATTTCCATTACGTGCGCGATCCGTGGGGCAGCTTCTCGGAATACTCGTTCAACATCGATTACATCCCGGCCTCGGTCGAGTGGGAACCGAAAGATCATCCGGGCGAGGACTCGTTCTATCTCTGGGGGCCGGAGATGCCGCCCGAATTCATCTTCAACGCCGAAGCGGCGCAGGAGTGACGCCCTGCCGCTGCAGATAGACGCGCGCGGCATTGTCGCCCAGGATCGCGTCTCGGGAGGCTTCGGGAAGCGGCGCCAGCAGTTCGAGGCTCGCGGCGCGCCAGACGTCGTAGCCACCCGCGCGCCCGACGACCGGCCAGTCGCTGCCCCAGAGCAGCCGCCCGGCACCGAATGTCGCCAGAAGGTGCGTCACGAACGGATGAAGATCTTCGACCCGCCAGTCGCAGGCAGCCTCGGTCACCAGTCCGGAAAGCTTGCAGCAGATCTTCGGCCGCGCGGCCAACGCCGCCATGTCGGCGCGCCAGGGATCGAGAATCCGCTCCCGGATGCGCGGCTTCGCTCCGTGATCGATGACGACGCGAAGGTCCGGGTGGCGCTCGACGACGACCAGCAGGCGGGGCAGATGACGCGGCAGTACCAGGGCGTCGAAGACCAGGCCGTGCCGAACCATGGCGGTCAACGAAGCTGACAGATCCACGTGCAGCAGCCACTCGTCATCGGCGATGTCCTGCACCATCGGGCGGAGACCGACCAGGAGAGGATTGGCCGCCAGTCGCCTGATGGTATCCGGCGCCTCTTTGGCGGTGAGATCGACCCAACCGACGACGCCGGCGACGAACGGCGCCTCGCGAGCGAGGGCGAGCAGGAATTCCGTCTCGGCAACGCTCGGCGCCGCCTGCACCAGGATACTGGCGCCGATGCCATGCCGCCGGAGCAACGGTTCGAGGTCCTGAGGCAGGAAGTCGCGGTAGATCGGGCCGGCAGCCGGCGTCAGCCAGCCGTAATCGCCGCGCTCGAGGCGCCAGAAATGCTGATGCGCATCGATCTGCATGGAACCTCCGTCACCGAGGCCCAAGGGTACCGCCCGGTCCCGGGCGATGAAAGACCATGACGCAGGAGCGGCGGGATCGGGTTTTTGACAATGATGGTTTTTGACAATGATGGACTGTGTCCTACCTGCTGCACGACCATTGAGGATGAAAGGAGCTCGTTCGGGACTCAGGTCCGCCAGGCGCGGACGCAACTTCTGCCCCGGGATCCGCGGTTCAGTCTGCGCCAGGTGGCCGGGCGGGTCGGCATCGAGCCCTCCTACCTGAGCAAGATCGAGCGCCGCGAAACGCCGCCGCCCGGGGAGGAGACGATCGTTCGCCTCGCCGACGATCTCGGCGAAGACCGGGATCTGCTGCTGGCACTGGCCGCCAAGGTCTCGTCCGATCTCCGCGACATCATCAAGGCGCGGCCGAGGCTTTTTGCCAAGTTGCTGCGTGAGTTGAAGCGGGCCCCCGAAGACGCCGTCTTTCGCATCATCCGCGAGGTCAGGGATGGCAATTGGTGAGCAGAGGACACGATCACACTGGAACGCGACTCGCTCGTATTTCGCTTGCCGGAGTTGCACGGCGATGCCGAGTTCGCGGTCTCGTTCATCCGGACATTGCGCATTCCCGATGACGGCCGCGATCACCCGCTGCCGCCGGGGCTCGGCACCTTCGCGCGGCGCCATGTCGACGATCATGCCCCACGCCTGCCCGGCTATATGACCGGGCGCGGCGGCGTCATCCTGCCGATGAGAAGCGCTATGTCTCTGCCATCGCTCTCTCATCCACGAGGCCGAAGGCGCGTGATCGCCAATCCCAATTGAACGGCGACTCCGTGCGGTCTCCTGCCCTTCGTCCACAGTTCTGTTCCGGCCGTGAGCTGCACCGCGGCGAGCAGCGCGGCTAGTGCTTTGTCGTTCGCCCGCAGATGGTCGGCCCAGACCGACGTATCGGCCAGGATCACGCTGCGCCTGACCGTCGCCGTGGTGCCGCCTTCAGGCCAGGCTGGCTCCCGCCCGGAGGTGCCAGTCGCCGCGCACTCTCGCGCTCGATGAGGGCCTTGAGCGCCTCGCGGACCAGGCTCGATTTCTCCTTCAAGCCAGTGAACGCTTGGGCCTTGGCATGAGTTCATTGTCCAAGGCAAGGGTTGTGCGCATCTGCGGATTTCCATCCTCAAGGCACGAAATTGTTATCGGATGATGTCGTCTTCAATGCCGGCCACCATCTACGAGCCGACCCCGAGAGGCGGCGGATAGCAAGGCGCATTACCGGATACGTTTGGCGGGTCACGACCGACGATAATGAGCACCATGTTTGCGCTATAGTCCTATGATCGGTCTGCAACCTCCGGCACCGAGTGCCGAAACATCAGGCACCTCGACAGCGACGGCTCCCATGAACGGCGTTGTACCGCGAAAGACGGGGGTCTCGAGGTGGGTGCGCGCGGCCCGCATGCTCGTGGTCGCCTCGGCGGTTCCGCTAATGGCGGCGCCGGGTGCCGCCCGCGCGGCCGCCCGGTTCGATTGCGCCAAGGCGACAACACCGATCGAGAAACCGATCTGCGGCGATCCGAGCTTGTCCGGTCTCGACGGCCGGATGGCCCCACTGTTCCGCCAGCGCCTGGATCCGGCCGATCCGGCCATGCGCCGGGACCAGCGCCAATGGCTTCTATCGCAGCTGCGGTCCTGCGCGATTGCGGCAACCGGCCACGGCGACCCCTCACCGGCATTGCGCGGGAAGGCGGTGCCGTGCCTCCGCGACCTCTACCGCAATCGACTGGCCGCTCTCACGGCTTCGCACCCAGGCATGGACACGCCTATCCGTCTCGTCGCCGGGCATCCGCTCAAACCGGGCTGGATGCCGCTGCCGCGGATCGTCGACCCCAAGGGTCACCCGGCGCTGGAACGGATCAACCGCGCGCTGGCCCTGGCCGACACCAAGGACGCCGATGACGATTGCATCACCCGGCGCGATGTGAACACGACCCTCGTCGGCAGGCGCTATCTCAGCCTGGTGGTGAACACGGTTTCCCAGTGCGCGGGTGCAGCGGAGATCGATCTCGGCACCGAAGTCCTGGGATTCGACCTCAAGACCGGCGCACCGGTGGATTGGGCGACGATGCTGCCGCCATCTTTCCATGGATCGGACGCCGAAACCGAACTCTACCGTGAGACGCTCACCCGCAGTGATCCGGAAGATGCCAAGGAGTGCGCGGATTTCTCCTTCGATACGCTGGATCTCTGGCCCGATGCCAGGCACGGTGGCGTCGCGTTCCAGCCGGCCGGCAGCTTCCCGGCCTCCACTGAACAATGCATCATCAGTGCCGTCGTTCCACTGACCACTATGCGCAAACTGGGTGCCAACCCGACCGTGCTCGATGACATCAGCCACGCGGCGGCCGCGCCCCCGCGATAGGACGTGATGGCCGGCGGCGGAAGCGGCCCGCGAACCTCCACCGCTCGGTCTTGAAGGGACGCCTCCATAGCAACGGCCTTTGGGTGGCGGAGGGAGGGGGATTCGAACCCCCGACACGGTTGTTTAACCGTATAACGGTTTAGCAACTCCTTCGCGGCTTAGCAATAAATGAAGAAACAGTCGAAAATAGGGCGTTTCCGACTACGCAAAGGACGACAACAGCGCACGAACTTCGAGCCAGTAGTGATCCAAAAAGTGCCACAACTCTGGGCCCAGCACCCGTGAGTTGGATCCGGTCAGCTAGATCACCCCGGCCTAGTTGTTACAACACGCCGCACTTGGGGGAGTTGTCTGCGGATCGGCGCCCAACTGTGGCTCTGACGCAAACCTGATGGTGGAGAGGCGTCCTTGCTCACGACGCGCCTATCAATCGGGCGCGTAACAGATTGAGATTGGCGCGGCCGTACATCTGCCTGTCCGTGTTGCGTCAAGAAGGAATGTTACCGGGCGGTCCGGTGTCGCGCGGCGTGATGGTTGAGTCGATGCGGGCAGATCGATCGGTCAATCCGGTTTGTTGAGCACAGACCGTCACCGACACCCGCTGCCCGGCCTCGGGTATCTGGATCACAAAGAGTGGGCATGGGGCTTACCCGAGGGTGCATTCTTCTGTTCGACCCTGGCGGAGCCATTCCTCCGTCCCAACCACGGTTCAATGGCGCCGTCGTGTCGAGCGGCGGTCAAGGGTGGCCACCATTTGGCGGCCACCCAAAGGGCTTGTCCTTGACGACCACGAGCACGGCGGCGGGCTTCGGTGTGGCGCGGCAGAAGACGATCGCAACCGCGTTCGCCCGCCCCGCGTCCGGAACCCACTGCAGGAGTCGGGAGGCGGTAGCCGGAAGCCCATCAAAAGCCCCGCTCTTGGCCACATCAGAAAGCGTGTTCGCGTTCACGATGCTCATCGAGCATGGCCTCCATGCGGCGTGAGCCCGCGGTGTTGCCTCTCCGATGGGAGGTAGCACCCCAAGCAGCACTTCGCGTGCCATCGCCGCCCGCCGTTGCTTCACGAACCGCTGCACGGTGCGTAGGTGGTTCGGCTTCAATCGGCCAGCGTCGAGATCGCGCAAACGTTCCAAAACCGCGAACGCCGTCAACGCTGGCTGTACCTCCGGCCACCCTTCGATCCGTTCGTGCACATTATCCAACATCGATGCCCGCACCGTCGGATTCGGCCGTACGTAAGGCCGGCGATGCGTCGAGTGACGTTCCCCCGCCGACCATGCAACCTTCAGCCTCGCCGTGAACTCATCAAGAATGCGCGTTCTCTCCGCCCTCGTTGCATTCCCATACCGCGCCCCGATCGCCGCCAGCAGCTCCGAGCGTGTCGCCATGCTGATCCGCCTTGCCACCCATCGCCTCCCGAGCCCACCTCCCCACTCTAGCAAACCACCTGAGGCAACGGGGCGTCTCGGTAGCAATCATCGTGAGGCAATGCAGCGGTCAATTCCGGATGTCGCTTGACAACCGCCAACCGACTGCGAAGACTCGTAAAGTCGCCGTATGGACACTGAGAAAGTGCGCACCGGCACACCGCACCGGCACACCGCACCGGCACACCGCGCCGGATCGCCGCCGACGGAGCCGCACGGCGCCGCGCCCGCCCCGCGGCTTGTCCACGCACCTCTCGCAACGCCCGGTCCATGGTGGCGGCACTCATCGCCAGCAGGTCGCTTCGCACCTGCGGCGCCAGCTGCAGGTGACCATGCCGCTCCATGGCCTCGACCAAGACCGGCAGCAGTGGTTGCAACCGCTTGCCGCAGACCCGGTCCGATGCTTCCCAAACCACGACCAGTGCTTCGCGCACCGCATCGCCGTAGAGCCGCCGTTCCGGACGAGAAGCAGAACCGCAGCCGGGTTGCCCACGCCGCAGCAACCGCATCGCATGCTGGCGGTGGAAGCCGGTCACCACGACGAACTCGTCGAGAATCCGCCGCTTCTCCCCAACCCTCGCTCGCCCATACCGCTCCCCCGGCGCCACGACCAGGGCATCACGCGTCGCCTTTCTCACCCGCCTCATCCATGCCTCCGCCGGCCGATTCCGGCGCGGAGCATTTCAGATGAGGCAATAGAGCGGCACTCGGGAGCATTTCAAACGAAGCAATGCGATGCCGGCTCTCATCATCGTCGGGCGTCGAGCGGGATGATTTCCGATCATCCCGTTCTACGTTTATCTTCTCGTTCAATTCATGGCTCTGGCGAATCGTTTGGCGATTCCGCCAGAAGCCATATTGATCTATTCTCCGGAGAGCTGCCGGCGCTGGCGTTCCAGTTCTTCGCTGTAGCGGCGGAGTGCATACTGCTCCGTCAGGAGCCCGATCACTCGCTTGCTTCCGAGGTCGTCGACGACGGCGAGCGCGTCGGTTTCGGCCTGTTCGAAGATGGTGGCCGCCTCCTTCACGGTCATCTGCGGCAACAGCATTACATACGGGCAATGCAAGATCTCCGAGAGGTGCCAGACTTCGAGCGGCGTGGCATGTGCCTCGGCGACCAGCACGATTCCGGCATACGCATCCTCGCTATCGACAGCCACGACCCGCGGCGTGCTGCCGGGCGGGAATTCGCGGCGGAATTCGCTGACAGTGGTGTCGGCGCGCACGGTGCGCACGTCGCGGCGCATCATTCGCATCACGGTCAGATTGCGCATCCAGCCGATATCGACAGCGCTTCTGATCACCTCGCCGCGCAGATGGAATCGCCAAGTCGCGAAATTATAGCCGAACAGACGGCGTGTCGTGAGTGCGGCGATCACCGATGAAGCGAGCACCGCCGCCGTCAGCGGCAGGCTGCCGGTGGTTTCGAGCGCCAGGAACGCCATGGTGAGCGGCCCGCCGACGATGGTTGCGGCAAGCGCGCTCATTCCCACCACCATCCCGACCGTGGGCGACATGACTTCGAAAGGCGTGACGAGCGCGAGCAGTTCGGCAGACAGCTTGCCGACCAGGGCACCGAGAAAGAGGGAGGCGAAGAACAGGCCGCCGCGAAAGCCCGAGCCGATCGAAATCGATGTCGCCGCCGCTTTCATCAGCAGCATCAGTGCAACAAAGGAAATCGCGAACGGGACGCCGAACACCACCGGCAGCGCGGCGTGTCCGGAGGACATCACGTGCGGCGTCACCACCCCGAAGCTGCCGACCAGGAGGCCGCCGATGGTCGGGCGCAGCCATGCCGGCACGCCGCTCTGGCGGAACAGCGATTCGGTGAGCGTCGCGCCGCGCATCACCAGGATGCCGATCAGCGCGCAAAGCAAGCCGAGGCCGAGGATCGGCAGATAGCCGATGGTCGAGATGCGACTGGGGATGATGAGTTCGAGCGGCGGCCGGGCGACGCCGAGCTGGCGCTCGATCAGCACGGCGACCACCGAAGACACCATCACCGGCGCCAGGGTCGGGATGGAGTACGTACCGATGATCAGCTCGAAGCCATAGAAGGCGCCGGTGAGCGGGGCATTGAAGGCGCCGCCGATGGCGGCACCCGCGCCACAGCCGACCAGAAGGCGAAGATCGCTTCGCCTGACCCGAAACATCCGCCCGAGGTACGAGCCGGTCGCGCCGCCGATCTGCGCGTAGCCCGATTCCATTCCCACCGATGCACCGACGCCATTCGAGAGAATGGTCTGGCCCGTCATGATCAGGCTGTCGCGGAGCGACATGCGTCCGCCATGCAGCGCATTGGCTTCGATCGGGTCCACCACGCGGCCAGGAAAATAGCGGACCACGACGAGGCCGATCAGGCCGAAAGCGAGCCCGCCAAGCGAGGGAACGAGAAGCGCGTTCAGATGCGAAACGGCGCTCACCCCGGAAAGGTGCGCGTGTCCCGGCAGATTGAACAAATAGCGGTGCATCAACTGGGCGATGAATTCCATGACCACGACGGCCAGGCCGGCCAGCACGCCGATGACCGCGGCAAGAGCGACGAGCCACAGCTCGTCGGCACGCACCAATGCGCGCAATGCCTGCGGAGCGTGGACGACGATGTCGCCGAGATGAAGGTGCGGGCGGGTTGCCGGAGTGTCTGATTTCCGCTGCACGAACGGTCCTCCCGCCGCTCACGATCCGATGCTTTTTCTCCGCTCGGATTCACGCGCCACTGGGATCGCTTCGCGATTCCAGGAGCACGATCCGATCTAATCGTTCATCGGGTAAGAGGCCATCAGGTGTTTCTGGCGGCGCCAGAGGCGGAAGGTTTCGCGGATGCTGCTGGGGCGATGGCCGCGCCTTCGATTGGCCCGACCGATCAGGAATGCGGCCCGATAGTGGAAGAACTGAGCGGCATAAGCGCCTGCCAGCTTCATGTTCGGATCCCAGATGTGTGTTGCCTCGGAGCCGGAGCCGTTGATC
>JBOHMK010000091.1:0-6699 GCA_050730115.1 Acetobacteraceae bacterium | reverse complement strand
CCATGATGAAGCCT
Organism: Acetobacteraceae bacterium; assembly: GCA_050730115.1. Classification (GTDB taxonomy): domain Bacteria; phylum Pseudomonadota; class Alphaproteobacteria; order Acetobacterales; family Acetobacteraceae; genus JAKAWQ01. Next base: position 6,685 of record JBOHMK010000091.1, on the reverse strand, counting down.
CTGGTCGGCATCAGTTGTTGCCGTAAGCAGTTCGGCAGCTTCGGAACTCCGAACCATGCCGCCTCCGACACTTACGTCCGGGCCGTTGATCGGATCGTCGGTGCCGTACCCGTTCTGATCCCGGCCAACGGTGAGGCTGCAGACATTCCCTCTCTGCTCTCTCGGCTTGACGGCATCATCCTGACCGGCAGCCGTTCCAACGTCCGCCCGGAGTATTACGAGGGCCCGCCGCACGCCGAAGGGACGCCCGAGGATCGGGCGCGGGATGCCGTCACCTTGCCCCTGATCCGCGCCGCCATCAGCGCCGGCGTGCCGCTCCTCGCCATCTGTCGGGGTCTGCAGGAGCTCAATGTCGCGCTCGGAGGCAGCCTGCACCAGCGGTTGCAGGACCTGCCCGGACACTTCGATCATTCAACGCCGATGCAGCCATTCGCGCGGCTCAGGACGGCCAAGGCGCACGCCATCCGCCTGGTTCCGGGAGGCCTCATCCATCGCCTCGCCGGCAGCCTCGAGATCGCTGTCAATTCGCTGCACAACGAGGGGATAGACGTCCTTGCCCCAGGCCTCACGGTCGAAGGGACGGCACCTGACGGCACGATCGAGGCCGTGCACGTGGCTGCCGCCGCCGGCTTCGCCTACGGGGTGCAGTGGCACCCTGAATATGACTTCGAGACCGACTCCCTCTCGCGCAGCATCTTTACCGCCTTCAGCGAGGCGGTACGCGAACGCACCTCCGGTGCAGAATTTTCCGCTGCCGCCGACTGAATGAGCCCTACCCGGCATTTCCTGCCGGTCATTTACCCTGCAGTAATTCGCCCCCCGCACTCTGGCCCCACGGCACTTGGCCGGGGGTGAGATGGGCGCACGCGGACTCCGCAGCGGGACTGAAAGGATCGGACCGGCGGCATGAACGCTCTGCTCGCCGGTCTCAAGGCTCTCGGACCAGTCCGGCTGGCGGCACTCGCTGCAGTCGGCATCGGCATGTTCGCGCTCTTCGCATTGCTGGCATTGAGCCGCGGCAGCGGCCCGATGGCGCTGCTCTATGGTGATGTGAGCCTCGCCGAAGCGGCCCAGATGACCGGGCAGCTCACCGCCCAGCACATCCCTTTTCGGCTCGGCGCCGACGGCCATGCCATCTATGTCGCCGCCGATGATGTGCCGCGGGTGCGCATCCTCCTCGCCGCCAAGGGCCTGCCCAGCAGCGGCTCGGTCGGCTACGAGATTTTCGACCATCTGAACAGCCTCACGACCAGCCAGTTCGTCGAAACGATTGACGAGACCCGCGCCCTCGAAGGCGAGCTGGAGCGGACCATCGCCGCCATCGACGGCGTCCGGGCGGTCCGCGTCAATCTCGTCCTGCCGCACCGTCAGCCCTTCGCCCAGAATGAGCAGCCGGCGCGGGCAAGCATTCTCTTGACGATGCAAGGTGCGGCGGCGCTCGACCGCGAAGGTGTCCAGGCCATTCTCAACCTCGTCGCCGCCGCGGTGCCTGGCCTCCAGCCCGAGAACAGCGCGATCGTCGACAGCCGCGGCGAGTTGCTGGCCCGCGCCGGTGCACCTCTCGGCGACGTCGGCGCCGCCAAGAGTGCCGCCGCAGTCGAGCAGGCGGCCGCGATGCGCATCTCGCACTCCGTCGAGGCGATGCTTGACCGTACCCTCGGCCCGGGCGAGGCGCGCGTCGAGGCAACCGTGGCGATGGATTTCGACAGCATCCATCAGACCAGCGAGCAATATGATCCGAACGGACAGGTGGCGCGGTCCGAGCAAAGCATCGACACCTCCACTACCAGCTCCAAGGGTCCGACCGCGGTAACGGTGCAGAACAAATTGCCAGGCGCTGCCACCGCCGCCGGTCCGGTCAACGGCACGGTCGAGAAGCGGCGCGAGGAAACGACCAACTACGAGATCAGCCGCACCGTGCGAACGCTGACGCACGACCAGCCGGAGATCAAACGCATCAGCATCGCCGTCCTCGTGGACTGGAAGAAGGCGGTCGATCCTAAAGGCAAATCCGTCTGGGAGCCGCGTTCGCCGGCCGAACTCGCCGCCATCACGGCATTGGCGAAAAGCGCTATCGGATTTGATGCCAAGCGTGGCGACCAGGTCGAGGTCGCCAGCATGCGCTTCGCCGGCCCGGGAGAGACCGCGCCGGTGGCTGCCAGGTCCTGGCTCGGCGTTCGGCTCAGCCACGCCGATTTGATGCAGCTTGCAGAAACTCTGCTCTTCGGCGTGATTGCCGTCTTGGCACTGCTGTTGGTGCTGCGTCCGATGGTATTCCGCTTGAGTGCCGTCGGCGCCGCTGCCGAGGCGGCGCAATTGCCGATGCCGGCCGCGCGCGCATTCCCCGAGGCCGCCCGGGCATCTGCCGAACACGGCGCCGCAGAGCGCGTCCCTCTGATCGAGGATGAGCGCATGATCGACCTCGCCAACGTCGAGGGCCAGCTTCGCGTCTCTTCCGTCAGAAGAGTGAGCGACCTCGTCGAGAAGCACCCGGAAGAGACACTCTCGATCGTGCGTGGATGGATGGCGAAGGAAGCCGGCTGAATGGAACGGGGAGCCGAGTATCGCACCCTTTCGGGGGCGCAGAAGGCGGCCGTCTTGATGCTCGCTCTCGGCGAGGAGCAGTCCGCACGCCTGTTCGGGCTGATGGAGGACGACGAGATCAAGGAGATTTCGGTGGCGATCGCCACTCTCGGCCCGATCCCCGCCGATATTGTCGAGCGGCTTTGCCACGAGTTCGCCGAAAGCCTCGGCAGCTCCAGCATGCTGGTGGGCTCTCACGAGGCGATCGAACGCCTGCTCGGCAAGGCCATGACGCCGGACCGCGTCGGCCAGATCATGGAGGAAATCCGCGGCCCGGCCGGGCGCACCATGTGGGACAAGCTCGGCAACGTCAACGAAGCGGTGCTCGCCAACTATCTGAAGTACGAATACCCGCAGACCGTTGCGGTGGTGCTCTCGCGCATCCGCCCCGAGCATGCGGCGCGCGTGCTGGGGTTGTTGCCCGAATCGTTCTCGATCGAGGTGATCATGCGCATGCTCAGGATGGAGAGCGTGCAGCGGGACATCCTCGACGGCGTCGAGCGTACGCTGCGCTCGGAGTTCATGTCGAACCTCGCGCATAGCACGCGGCAGGATCCGCACGAGGTGATGGCGGAGATCTTCAACAACCTCGATCGCCAGGCCGAGGCGCGCTTCCTCACGGCACTCGAGGAACGCAACCGCGAATCGGCCGAACGGGTCAAGGCGCTGATGTTTACCTTTGATGATCTGCAACGGCTGACCCCGCAGGCAATCCAGACACTGCTCCGCGCGGTGCCGAAAGATCGCCTGCCGATGGCACTGAAAGGTGCATCGGAAGCAGTCCGCAGCCTCTTCTTCAAGAATCTTTCAGAGCGTGCCGGTAAAATCCTGCGCGAGGAGATTGAGGCCCTCGGCCCGGTGCGTCTGCGCGATGTCGACGAGGCACAGGCTCAAGTCGTCGCCACCGCCAAAGAACTCGCACAACAAGGTGAGATCGACCTCGCCACCAGCAAAGACGAGGAGATGGTCTATTGATCCTCATTCCGCATGCCATGGCGTTGTTCGCGGAGGCCACCCATGCCGGCTGAAATGCCGCTCGACGAGTTCGCCGCAACCCGGCCCGAGGTGCGCGAGCTGCCCGCCCCGGCTGGCCATACCGCCCGCGATCTCGAGGCCGTATACGACATACCGGTCACGGTCAGCGCCGTACTCGGCCGCACGACCATGCAGGTGAACCAGCTTCTCAAGCTGGCCCGCGGTGCAGTGATCGAACTCGATCGCAAGCTCGGCGAGGCGATCGAGATCTACGTGAACAACCGCCTCGTCGCGCGCGGGGAGGTCGTCATGATCGACGAATCGCGCCTTGGCGTGACGATGACGGAGATCGTCAAGACCGAGCGCGGCGCCTGAGGTCTCACCGATGCGCGTCCTGATCATCGGCTCACTCGCCGGCGAACTTGGCCAGGCGGCCCGGATCGCGATCGCGCGCGGCGCCAGGCTCGACCAGGCCGACGCTCCCGAGAGCGCGCTCGAGCGGCTCAGGGCGGCCGCGGGTGTCGATCTCGTGCTGATTGAGATCGGCCACGACATCGCATCCTTCATCAGGGCTCTCGGCGCCGAACGGATCAGCGTTCCCGTGGTCGCATGCGGCAGCAACGCCGAAGCCGGCGCCGCCGTCGCCGCGATCCGTGCCGGCGCGCGCGAGTTCCTGCCGCTGCCGCCCGACCCCGATCTGATCGCCGCCATCCTCGAGGCGGCATCGGGTGAGAGTCATGCCCTGATCGTGCATGATCCGCTGATGGCGGCTTGTGTCCGCCGCGCCGAGCAGGTCGCCGCCTCCGAGGCCTCGGTGCTGATCCTGGGCGAGTCCGGCACCGGCAAGGAGGTGTTGGCGCAGCACATCCACCGCCGTTCGCGGCGCGCGGCCGGGCCGTTCGTCGCTGTCAACTGTGCCGCGATCCCGGAAAATCTTCTGGAATCGGAACTGTTCGGGCACGAAAAGGGCGCCTTCAGCGGCGCCATCGCCCGCCGGATCGGCAAGTTCGAGGCCGCCTGCAGTGGCACCCTCTTGCTCGACGAGATCAGCGAGATGGATATCCGCCTGCAGGCCAAGCTGCTCAGAGCCCTGCAGGAGCGCGAGATCGACCGCCTCGGCGGCTCCGCGCCGGTCAAGGTCGATGTCCGCATCATCGCCACCAGCAATCGTGACCTGGCGGCGGAAACGGCTGCCCGGCGCTTTCGGGAAGATCTTTATTTCCGCCTCAACGTCGTGGCCCTCGTGGTCCCCCCGCTTGCGCAACGCCCGGCGGATATCCCCGCCCTGGCCCGCCACTTCGCGCGCCACTATGCGGAAGTGAACGGGCTGCCGGACCGACCGCTCTCCGAAGATGCCGTTCGATCGCTCCTCGCCCATCCGTGGCGCGGCAACGTGCGCGAGCTCGAGAATGCCATGCACCGCGCCGTCCTGCTGGCTGACGGACCGGCCATTAGCGCGGCGGCGATTGAGCTTGGCACACCCCACACCCCGGCGGGCGGCGCGGCTCTGCTCTCGCCCGCCACTCGACCGGCGCCAGCGCAAACAGCAACCGCTCCGGAGGTGCCGGCCGGCGGCGCGGTCGCCGCGCTGGTCGGGCACAGCATGGATGAGGTCGAGCGCGCGCTCATTCTGCAAACACTTGCACACACGCTCGGCAACCGCACCCACGCCGCGACTATTCTCGGCATTTCGATCCGTGCGCTCCGCAACAAGCTCCGCGACTACGCCAACGAGGGCATGAACGTGCCGCCCCCGCCCGGCGCTCCGGCGCCCGCCTCAGCGGCATAACGCTTCGGCATGGCTGCTGTCAGCCTTCCTGCCGGCCTCCTTCCCGCCGGCCTCACCGAGAAGCTCCGCCGCTTCACGCCCGGCTCGGACATCGCCCTCGCGATCGGCGTCGTCACCCTGCTCGCCGTCCTCATTCTGCCGCTGCCCACGCCCCTGATCGATATCGGCCTCGCACTTTCGATCACCATCTCCGTGCTGGTGCTGATGGTCGCCCTCTTCCTGCACCGTCCGCTCGATTTCACCAGCTTTCCAACCCTTCTCCTTCTCACCACGCTGCTCAGACTTTCGCTCGATATTGCCGCCACCCGTTTGATCCTCTCTCACGGCAACGAGGGCACGGATGCCGCGGGCGCCGTGATCGCCGCGTTCGGTGGCTTCCTGATGGGTGGAGACGTGGTGATCGGCCTGATCGTGTTTGCGATCTTGCTGGTCGTGAACTTCATGGTCATCACCAAGGGCTCGAGCCGCATCGCAGAGGTCGCCGCACGGTTCAGCCTCGATTCCATACCCGGTAAGCAGATGGCCATCGATGCCGAGCTTTCCGCCGGCCATATCGATGAAAAAACGGCTCGTCGCCGCCGTGCCGAGCTGGAACAGGAGAGCGGCTTCTTCGGTGCGATGGATGGGGCGGCCAAGTTCGTCCGCGGTGATTCCATCGCCGCCGTCATCATCACCGGCATCAACATCGTGGGCGGACTGGCGATCGGCATCATTCAGCACGGCATGCCGTTCGCCGCTGCCGCGCACACCTTTACCCGTCTCACGGTCGGAGAAGGGTTGGTCTCGCAAATCCCGGCTCTGCTGGTCTCGGTCGCCGCCGGCATCGTGATCACCAAGGGTAGCACCGAGGGCACGACCGATCGCGCGCTGGTGAGGCAACTGGGCGACAGCCCGAAGCCGCTCGCCATGGCTGCCGGGGCAGCCGGCGTGCTCGCGCTGATGCCGGGCCTGCCTGCGTTGCCGTTCCTCGCCCTCGCCGGGCTTTCCGGCGGTGCAGCCTTCTTCCGCTACCGCAATCCGTCGCACACCGATGCCCCGCCGCTCACTCCTCTGCCGGCCACACCATCCGAGCCGCCGATCAGCGACAGCCTTCGCATCGACATGATCCGGCTCGAACTCGGCTATGGGTTGCTGGCGCTGGCTGGCGGCGAACCGGCACGCCTTACCGAACAGATCAAAAGCCTGCGGCGCACGATCGCCAGCGAAATGGGCTTCGTCCTGCCGCCCGTGCGCATCCAGGACAACATGCAGCTTGGCCCCGACAGCTACGTGATCCGCATCAAGGAGATCGAAGCCGGGCGCGGCGAACTTCGCCCCACCATGCTGCTCGCCATGGAC
>JBOHMK010000090.1:0-2619 GCA_050730115.1 Acetobacteraceae bacterium | reverse complement strand
GGACCGCCGGACCATAGTGTGGCAGATTGGGTCCTGAGCCGATGCCGATTTCCAGGACCCGTCCCTCCGCGGCGCCAACGACACGCTTACGAAATGGCACCAGCGTCTGCTGCCGCATCGCAAAATGCAGCAGATGTGGCAACACACGGCGGCGATAGAAACGCAATCAGTTTCCGCGCGCAAGCGGCTCCCTTTCACCGCTGGCTATGAAACAGGGATTGGTGCGGAGCGGCAATTCCGGGCCGGGCAAGGGCTTGGCCCTTGACCCGCAATGGGACCTTGGGTGGGGGGCCTGAGGCCCCAGACCCCCGAACTTCAAATGAAGGGATTCCAAAGGCTTGCCAATGGCCGCGTGCGGGGCAGAGCCCCGCATATTGTCCTGGCCGCGGGTGAAAACGATCGACCGGCACGGCCAGCTGCCCAGCCAAGAGCCGCCGCCGCAGCCAGGCAAGAGGTCGGACCATCTGCTCGCGCATTGCGAGGAAACCGGCTATGCGGATGCGGGCAGGCGAGGTCGGCAAGGGCGGTCGAGGCGTGGAGACGATCTTTCGCGGCGATCTCGGAACGCGGAGAGGGCGCATCAACGCCTGGCTTGATGCGCTCGTGATCGACCACGGCGTGTTCCGCCTGGCCTGGAGCAATTTCGCCGCCGTGGTGCCCGGCCGGCTTTATCGGGCCAACCACCCGACTCCGGGGCGGCTCGCCCGCCTGACGCGGCGCTATGGTCTGAAGACGCTGATCAATCTGCGCGGCGAGGCAAAGAACGGCTCGGATGCGCTGACGCGCGAGGCGGCGCGGCGGCTCGGGCTTGCGTTCGTCGATCTGCCGCTCGAAAGCCGCGGCGCGCCGCAGATTTCCCGTATCCTGCGGCTGATCGAGACCTACCGGACGATGGCGGAGCCGGCGTTGATCCATTGCAAGTCGGGGGCCGATCGCGCGGGCCTGGCGGCGGCGGTCTTTCTGCTCGCCGAAGGGGCGAGCGCGGATCGGGCGGCGGCCGAGCTGTCGCTCCGTTTCGGGCATGTGCGCCAGGCGCGGGCGGGAGTACTCGACGCCTTCGTCTCCCGCTATCGCGCGGCCGGAGGCAAGCCGTTTCTCGATTGGCTGACCGAGGATTACGACGAGGCAGCACTCGGGCGTGAATTCGCGGCGTGGCGCCTCGCCAGTTTTCTCAATGATCGGGTACTGGCACGCGAATGAAGGAACTGTGGGGATGACCAGGGACGATGTGCTCGAAGTGCTCGGGGTGACGGCGTGGGACGCTCCGCTGGACGCGGAGCAGAGTGCTCGCGCGGTGACGGCGCTGGAAAGCGGGCGGGTCCTGTTTTTCCCTTTTCTGCCCTTCGCCTTGCAACCGGATGAGCAGAGGTTCCTGACCATCGAAGCGCTCGCGCCTGGCAGGAAGAACATCAGCTTTGATCCGGCCCAGGGGACCTGCCAGGGCAGCCGGCACACCGGTGCCGAGGCCGCCGGGCTTGCCGCCATGCTGCAGCGGTTCGGGCGGCAAGCGGAGGCGCTGGTCCTGGCGCTCGCGCCCGGCTATGCGGGGCTTCTCGAGCGGGCGAGGACGAGCTTCCGGCCGGCCGAGATCGAGGATCGGGCAAGCTCGGTCAGGAAGGACGATCGGCTTCTGCATGTCGATGCATTTCCGACCCGGCCGACGCGCGGCAAGAGAATTCTTCGCGTGTTCAGCAATATCGCCCCGGACGGCGCGGAGCGGCTGTGGCGGGTGGGCGAGCCGTTCCCCGAGTTTGCGAAAAAATTCCTGCCGCGCGTGGGGACTGGCTCGGGTGGCACGGCCTGGTTTCTAGAGCGGCTAGGGCTGACCAAGGGGCGGCGCAGCGTCTATGACACGATCATGCTGGGTCTGCATGACAGAATGAAGGCGGACCGGGCGTATCAGGCGGAGGCGCCGGCGGCGGATGTTGCGTTCCCTCCGGGCACGAGCTGGATCGTGTTTACGGATCAGGTTCTGCATGCCGCTCTCGCCGGCCGCTTTGCGCTCGAGCAGACATTCCATCTGCCGGTGGCGGCGATGGCGGACAGGGCGCGGGCACCGATTTCGGTCCTGGAACGGCTGGTCGGGCGTTCGCTCGCCTGACGCTCTGATGGCCGCCGTCAGGAATCGGGATACGCAAGCTCACGCCTCCTGAAGGGCGCCGCCGGCTGGGTTACGGCGCTCCGGGTGACCGCTTTGGGGTGGGTCGGGACGCGAAGGAGATCGGTTATCGAGCTCTTATGTACAGGTGGTGCGGGATCGACGGGCGTCATTGCCGAGATCGTAACGCTCGACTAGCGGCATGACGATCGGCTTGGCGCAATGCTATGAGCTTGATCCCAACCGGATTCGAGGGGAGCCGCAACGGGCCTCCGGTTGCGCGAGGGAACGAACCTGGCGATGCTGAGGGAGCCGCATCGAAGATCGACTTCAGAGGCCCGGATGCAGTACGTCACTCTCGGTTCCGCCAATCTCAAGATCTCTCGCCTCGGGCTCGGAGCCATGGGCATTGGCGACCCGGCATGGCGGGAATGGGTTCTCGATGAAGAATCCAGCCGTCCGATCGTCGTGAAGAGTCTGGATCTCGGCATCAACCTGATCGACACCTGCGACTATTATTC
>JBOHMK010000089.1:0-9938 GCA_050730115.1 Acetobacteraceae bacterium | reverse complement strand
GGCAAGGTTGTGCTCTACCCCTGAGCTACGCCCGCACCCTCGGATTCGCCCGCCATTGGCGCCTTGAACCCGGAGGCCGAGCAAACTAGGCAAGGCCCCGGTGGTTGGCAAGCAAGCTCAGTTCACGGAACCTTGCCGGTGGCCCGCGACGCCTTCTCGGCCACTCCGCTGATCCCTTCGCGGCGCACTAACTCTGCCCAGACCTTCTCCGGCCTGACACCGACGGCAACCCAGAGGACGATCAGATGATAGAGCACATCCGCGCTCTCGTTGATCAGGGCGGCGCGGTTGCCGGCCACACCTTCGATCACGCACTCGACGGCCTCCTCGCCGAACTTCTGCGCAACCTTGCCGATCCCGCGAGAAAGCAGCCGGGCCGAATGGCTGATCGCCGGGTCGACTTCGCGTCGCCGCCGAACCACCGCCCAGAGCCGATCGAGCACCTCGGGAGAGACGTCTCTTGGCTCGAGTTCAGCCTGAGGCAGCGGGACACTGGCCAGCTTCCGTTGCTGTTTACCGAGCGACTTGCTGCCGCGCCCGCGCTTCGCACTTCTGCGCATGGCAGCCGTCAGGACGCCTCGGCAACCGGGCGCACCGGCAACCCGGCGCCGGCGAGGGCGGCCTTGACCTCGGCGATCGAGAAGGTCCCGAAGTGAAAGACGCTCGCCGCCAGAAGGCCGGTGGCACCTGCCCGCGCACCGGCAACGAAATCCTCCAGCCGGCCCGCTCCACCCGAAGCAACCAGCGGAAGCCGCACCGCCGAGGCCACCGCCTGTAAAAGCTCGAGATCGAAACCCTCCCCGGTACCGTCACGGTCCATGCTGGTGAGCAGCAACTCGCCCGCACCACGTCGGGCGGCCTCCCGGCACCAGGCGCTGACCTCGATGCCGGTGCCCTGCCGTCCGCCGTGGGTGAAGACCTCCCAGCCACCGGACGTGGTCCGCTTGGCGTCCACCGCCACCACCACGCACTGGCTGCCGAATTTCTCCGCGGCCTCGCTAATCAGCGCGGGGCGAGCCACCGCTGCGGAATTGATGCTGCACTTGTCCGCTCCGGCGAGCAGCAGCCGCCGGATATCGCCGATCGAGCGGATGCCACCACCGACGGTCAAGGGGAGAAACACCTTGGCCGCAGTGCGCGCCACCACATCAACCATGGTATCCCGATGCTCATGGCTCGCCGTGATGTCGAGGAAGGTCACCTCATCGGCGCCGGCGCGATCGTAAATCTCGGCCTGGGCTACCGGATCCCCGGCATCGCGTAGCCGGACGAACCGGATTCCTTTGACCACCCGTCCGTCCTTGACATCCAGGCAGGGGATGACCCGGAGCTTGAGCAGCTTGGCGACTCCTTTTTTGCCCGGGGACTTGTGAACGTACGGCGCCGCGTCGGGCAAGTCCCGAGCAGTCTGCCGCCCGGGCTCTACAGGAGGCGGTTAATCCGCTCCTTCAAGCAGCCGGAGCGCCTCATCGAGCCGGACGCGCCCGTCATAAAGAGCACGCCCGACGATCACGCCCTCGACCGCGCCACTCGCCCGCTCCTTGAGCTGGCGCAGATCCTCGATGCTACCAACCCCGCCGGACGCGATCAGTCTCGTTCGAAGCTGGCCCGCCAGCGCCAGCGTGCGTTCGAGATCCAGCCCTCCCAACATCCCATCACGCGCGATGTCGGTGTAGATGAGGACGGCTGCTCCGGCATCGTCGAATCGGGCCGCCAACTCGGCGGCAGGAATTTCGCTCTCCTTGGCCCAGCCCTCGGTCGCCACCAGCCCATGCCTGGCGTCAATCGCGATCGCGATCGCGCCGGGGAACGATCGGCAGGCGGCCCGGACGAGGGATGGGTTTTGCACCGCGATGCTGCCGAGGACCACGCGGCTGACCCCCGCTTCGAGCCAACCTTCAATCGCGGCTACGCTCCGGATGCCGCCACCCAACTGCACCGGCACGGACACCGCAGCGAGGATCGCCTTGACCGCGGCGCGGTTGACCGCACAACCCGCCACTGCGCCGTCGAGATCGACCACGTGCAGATAACGGCATCCCGCGGCCGCGAATCCCCGACCTGCTTCGGCCGGGTCGATCGCATAAACGGTCGCCTTCGCCATCGCGCCCTGGCGGAGCCTGACGACCGCACCTTGCTTGATGTCGATTGCCGGGTAGAGCGTAAGCCCCGCCATCAGCCGTTCGTGAGCGGGTGGCCGCGCCTCGGCAGCACCTTGCAGTAATAGAGCCCGCACACCGTCTGCCCGCGCACACGGGCGTAGGCCGGATGCACGCCCCAGCGCACATAACCCATCGATTCAAAAAGCCGGATGGCCACGTCCTGGGTTTCGCGAACGTCCAGATTGACGACATAGCGGTGCAGGGCCCGGGCCCGCTCCTCGGCGCGGCGGACAACCATGTGCCCGATGCCATGGCCACGGGCATAAGGCGCCGTGAACGAGTGCATCAGTGAGACGCTGTGCTGCTGGGCCTCGTTGTTGCGAGGCGGCAGCACGAGTTGGGCCGAGGCCACGATCACCCCATTCAGGCGCCCGACAATCAATTCGCGTTCGGGCACCAGCAGCACGCCGCGAAAGTAGCTGGCGAGCGTCCCGATCTCCGGCGGAGTGATCCAGCCGAAGCCACCGCCCTCGATGATGGCGGCGTTCGCCGCTTCGCAGAGCGCCTGCAGGTCATCGTCTCCCAATTCCGCAACCTGCTCGACCATGACGGCTGGCTTGGTCTCGACAGGCGGTTCCGGGATCGGTTGGGCATCCGTCATGCGCCGCTCCGCTCAGAGGGTGGGGCTCGGCGTCCAGGCCAGGAAGTTGGCAAGGATGCGTAAGCCCACAGATTGGCTCTTTTCGGCGTGGAACTGAGTGCCGGCGCGGTTGCCTCGCGCCACCATTGCCACGACCTCGCCACCGTAGTCCGTGGTTGCCACGACCTCCTCCGGGTCGGCCCCCGAGAGTGCATAGCTGTGCACGAAATACACATGTTGCCCCGGGGCGATCCCGGCAAGGAGCGGATGACGGTGCCGTTCGGGAAAAGACAGCGCGTTCCAGCCCATGTGCGGCAGCCGCAGGCCCGGGGCAGCCATGGCCGCAATCTCGCCCCGGAGCCATCCAAACCCCGGGGTCACACGATGTTCGAGCCCCCGACGGGCCATCAGTTGCATGCCGACGCAGATGCCGAGGAACGGCGTGCCGTCCGCCGTTGCCTGCTCGATCGCCCCCCAAAGTCCCGGAACCGCGGCCAGCCCGGCCGCACAATCCGCGAACGCTCCCTGGCCGGGGAGCACGATCCGGTCTGCGCCAGCCACCGCGTGCCGGTCGCCGGAAATGAGCACGCTCGCCGCGATGCCGGCCTCGGCCGCAGCGCGCTCGAGGGCACGCGCCGCCGAGGCGAGGTTGCCGCTACCGTAATCAACCACGGCAATCCTCACGAGGCGCGCATCACCTGCTCTGGCCGGCGCGCCAGCAGCCGGCCCAGCGCTTCGTCACTGTCATGTGCGGCGATGACGTCCGAGAGCAGGAAGCCGCGCCGTTCCAGGGACCAGCGTCGGAGATCGTTGGCGTTGAGTCCGATCAGCAGCGCCACCGCCACAATCAGCGCCGCCAGCAGCACGCCGCTGGTCAGCACCACGATCACGACCAGCAGGGCGGCCTCGAGTGCGGCGGGAATGATGGCCCGATGCCGCAACAGCCAGAGCGGGCCGAACAGCAAGGCGCCCCACCGGAATTCCTCCCCGAGGATGACCGGGGCGTGGCCGGCCCGCGTATGGGCAGTGAAGAATTTCACAGCCGGCCCTTGGTTGAGGGCACGCTATCAGCCTCGCGAGGATCCGGCGCGACTGCCATCCTGAGCGCCCGCGCGGCCGCCTTGAATGTCGCCTCGGCCAGATGATGCGTGTTTTCGCCTGCACGCCGGCTCAGATGAAGGGTGAGCAGGCCATTGGTCGCGACCGCCGAGAAGAACTCCCGGAACAGCTCGGTATCCATGGTGCCGACCCGAGTGAGCGGGAAGGCGATCGCCCAGGAAAGATGTGGCCGCCCCGAGAGATCGACCGCGGCTTCGACCAGCGCCTCGTCCATTGGTACCAGGGCCTGGCCGAAACGCGTGATCCCGTGCTTCTCGCCGAGCGCTTCACGGAGCGCCTGGCCGAGCGCAATTCCGATATCCTCGGTCGTGTGATGGGCGTCGATCTCGAGATCGCCCTTGGCAGAAATCGCAAGATCAAACAGAGAGTGCCGGGCGAAGGCGGCCAGCATGTGATCGAGAAAGCCAATCCCGGTTGCAACCTCTGCCTGTCCGACCCCATCAAGCACGAGGCTGAGCCGGATCTCCGTCTCGCTGGTCGCGCGATGGACCGCGGCGCTACGGATCATCGGCTGAACCGTCTCGCCAAGGTTCTCCCTCCTCGTCCGGACCGGCAAGGTTCAGAGGAAGAACTCTTCAAGCTCAAGTCCGTGCATTCCATGGCCTGGCTCGGCCAGGAGTCTGGCCACCAACGGGACCGCCACTTCGCCGCTCCGGCAGACGGCTGGCATCCCCTCTCCCTCTGCCCACGGCCGTTGCTGGCGGCATCGCTCACCGCAGGGGCCATGGCGACTGCGATTCCTGATGGCATATCTGGCTCCCGGCGCCAACCCCGCCTTGCGGCCCGGGCATGCGCCCGATCTTGCGCTGCACACCTCCTCGGGCCATCTCCGCGCCGATGCAATCCTTCAATCTTCAACCGGCCGCGGCCGATCCGACCCTCTGGCACGGGACGACCATCGTGGCGGTGCGCCGGGACGGCGCGGTTGCGATGGCGGGCGACGGTCAGGTCAGCCTTGGTGCCACAGTTGTCAAGGCGAATGCCCGCAAGCTCCGGCGGATCGGGGGTGGCACTGTGCTGGCCGGGTTTGCCGGTGCCACCGCCGACGCTTTCACCCTGCTTGAGCGGTTGGAGGCCAAGCTCGAGCGATTCCCCGGCCAGCTCGAGCGGGCTTCGGTGGAACTCGCCAAGGACTGGCGAACCGATCGCTACCTGAGACGGCTCGAAGCGATGCTGGCGGTGGTCGATCGCGAGCGCAGCTTTCTGATCAGCGGCAACGGGGATGTGCTCGAGCCGGAAGACGGTGTCATCGGGATCGGCTCGGGAGGCAACTTCGCGCTCGCCGCCGCTCGGGCTCTGCTTGCCGTCCCGGACCTCGGTGCCGAGGAGATCGTGCGGCGGGCGATCGCGATTGCTGCCGAGATCTGCATTTACACCAACCGCAACATCACTCTCGAAACGCTTTGAGGAGACCTGCCGGACTAATGGACGCGCCGAGTTATTCCCCCCGCGAGATCGTCTCCGAACTTGATCGCTACATCGTTGGACAAAATGACGCCAAGCGGGCGGTAGCGATCGCGTTGCGCAACCGCTGGCGGCGCGCGCAGCTTTCCGATGCGCTGCGTGAGGAGGTGATGCCGAAGAACATCCTGATGATCGGCCCGACCGGCGTCGGCAAAACCGAGATCGCGCGCCGCCTTGCCAAGCTTGCGCAGGCACCGTTTCTCAAGGTCGAGGCGACCAAGTTCACCGAGGTCGGGTATGTCGGGCGGGACGTCGAGAGCATCGTGCGTGACCTCGTCGATATTGGCATCAACATGCGGCGCGATGCCTCGCGGAAGGACGTGCAGGCGAAGGCCGAACTCGGTGCCGAGGAGCGCCTGGTCACGGCCCTGGTCGGCGAGGGCGCCTCGGCGGAAACCCGCGGCAAATTCCGCCGCATGCTGCGGTCGGGCGAGCTCGAGGAGAAGGAGGTTGAAGTAAGCGTTGCCGAGTCTGCCGGTCTGCCGATCGGTCAGCTCGACATTCCCGGCATGCCGCCCGGGCAGATGATCAATCTCTCCGAGATGATGAAGGGCATGTTCGGCCGCACCCCACAGCGCCGGCGCATGAAGGTGGCGGCGGCGCGCGCCGCGCTCGAGCGGGAGGAAGCCGACCGGATGCTCGACACCGACGCGATGACCCGTGAAGCCGTCAGCAACGCCGAGAACAATGGCATCGTTTTCATCGACGAGATCGATAAGATCTGTGCGCGCACCATCGAAGGCGGCTTCCGCGGCGGCGACGTCTCGCGCGAGGGGGTGCAGCGTGATTTGCTGCCGCTGATCGAAGGCACCACCGTTTCCACCAAATATGGCCCGGTGAAAACCGACCACATCCTGTTCATCGCCTCGGGCGCGTTCCATCTTGCCAAGCCTGCCGACCTGTTGCCCGAGTTGCAGGGCCGGCTGCCGATCCGGGTGGAGCTCGCCTCTCTCGCACGCTCCGATCTCAGCCGGATCCTGACCGAGCCGGAACATTCGCTTCTCAAACAGTACGAGGCGCTGCTCTCGACCGAAAAGGTTGCGCTGACGTTCACGCCCGATGCGGTGGAGGCGCTGGCCGAACTGGCCGCCGACATCAACGAGCGGGTGGAGAATATCGGGGCGCGACGCCTTCACACCGTGCTCGAGCGCCTGCTGGAGGAAGTGAGCTTTACCGCTTCCGACCGCCCGGGCGAGGCTATCACGATCGACGCTGCCTACGTGCGCGAACGGGTGGCGCCGCTCGCCGCCAAGGGCGATCTCAGCCGGTTCATTCTTTAGTTCCCCACCGGCGTTGCCGACCCGCCGGGCATGAAACCACACCATAGCCCGCAATGTCATTGCGAGGAGCGTGAGCGCGTCTCTTCACGCGCGAGGCGCGACGAAGCAATCTCGGCCCCGCCAGGACTCCCGCCAACCGCCACCGCAAAGCCGCCGATCATCAGCGTTCCCGGCGTCGGTTTCTTCCTAGAGACAAGGATTGAGAGCGAGATCAATTCGGCCTTTGGCGGAATCGCGGAACGTCCGCCAATGCCATGAAATTGATCGAGAAAGTAACGCTGGAGCATGATGATTGAAAACCGACACGTTCCAGACCTGTGCTCGCCGCTGCCGGGTGAGGGACTCGAACCCCCGGCCTTCGGTTTACAAAACCGCTGCACTACCGCTGTGCTAACCCGGCCCGGAGCCATTGTTTCCCGCGCTTTCCCCCCTCTTGGCAACCGGCTTCGGCGGTCAGTGCAACGTTTCATCGGATGACGACGGTTTCATCACTCCGCCGGGGCAACGTTCACGCATCCCGCCCCATCTTGCCGGGTAAGCGGGCGCCAGACCGGCGCCGAGACGACCCATCGCCCATTGAGGAGAACAAGATGCCCGAATCGATTAACCCGACCCGCCGTGGCGGCCGGTTGCTGACCGGTTCTTTGTTGGCCGTCCTGCTCGCCGGGACCGCGCTTGGCGGCTACGCGGTGGGTCAGAATCTGGTCGTCGCACCGGCTCACGCCGCGACCGCGAGCACGACCGCAGCCTTGGCCCAGGCGCCCAATTTCGTGCCGCTGGTCGCCAAGGTGAAGCCGGCCGTGGTCTCGATCAGAAATGACCTCCGCCCGCAGCAGACCGCCATGCAGGGTTCGCCCCCCGGGATGTTCCCGTTCCCCTTCCCGTTCGGGGCGGTGCCCCAGCAGCCGCATGCCGTCGAAGCGCTCGGCTCCGGCTTCATCATCAGCCCTTCGGGTCTGATCGTGACCAATAACCATGTGATCAAAAACGAGAAATCTCTCACCGTCATACTCGATGACGGCACCAAGCTGGTCGCCCACGTGGTCGGTGCGGACCCGCGCACCGATCTCGCGTTGCTGAAGGTGGACGCCGGGCATCCGCTGCCTTACGTCGAGTTCGCCAATTCCAACGACCTTGAGCCCGGCGAATGGGTGATCGCGATGGGCAACCCGTTCGGGCTGGGCGGCACCGTCACCGCGGGGATCGTCTCGGCGCTCGGGCGCAATATCGGGGACGGCCCGTACGATCAGTTTATTCAGACCGATGCGCCAATCAACGAAGGCAACTCCGGCGGGCCGCTGTTCAACCTCAACGGCCAGGTGATCGGCGTCGACACCGCGATCATCTCGCCGTCGGGCGGCAGTGTGGGCATCGGCTTCGCAATTCCCTCCAACACCGTGAAGTCGATCGTCGCCCAACTCGAAAAGCACGGTCACATCACCCGTGGCTATCTCGGCGTCGAGGCGCAGCCGATCACGCCCAATATGCAGCAGGCGCTGCATTTGCCCTCGAGCGAGGGTGCGTTGATCGCTGCGGTCGAGCCCGGCACGCCGGCATCCTCGGCCGGGTTGCACGCGGGCCAGGTGATCACCGCAGTCAACGGACAGAAAATCGAGAATCCGCGTGATCTTGCGATCGATATCGCCGCCATCAAGCCCGGCGAGACGGCGCACTTGGAGGTGCTCAACAACGGCAGTACCGTCAGCATGAACGTGACCCTGGGGACCCTGCCCGAGCAGGTCGCCACCAATAACGCCGGGCCGGGGGCACAGCAGGGGCGGCTCGGCTTGGCGCTCGCACCGGTCAATCCGGATACCGAGAGCCAGTTCAATCTCCCGGCCGGCACGCATGGCGCGATCATTGCCCAGGTGGCGCCGAATTCGCCCGCTGCGATGGCTGGCCTGCAACCCGGTGATGTGATCATCGGCATCGGCCAGCAGCCTGTCACCTCGGTGCAGGAGGCTGTCAGCGCAATTCATGCCGCGGAAAGTCGGGGTGGCGCGGTCGCGCTGCGCGTGGTGCACAACGGAGAGAAGATCTTCGTTGCGATCAGCCTCGGCAACGGCGCCGGCAACGCAGGCTGATCAGCAGCAGCCGGCGCACACCATCCGTAATCAGAGATCGCACTTCGGTCCCCCGCTGGGAGACGGGTGAAAGAGCATGATGACACCTCGTCATCATGCTCTTCTGCTGTTTCGGGATCAGATCGGACTGTTCAGTGCGCTTCTGCCCAGTTGCGGCCGATGCCGGTCTCGACCGCCAGGGGCACGCTGAGCGTGGCCGCTTGCGCCATCACTTCCGCGGCAGTGCGTGCCGTCGCTTCTGCCTCCGCTGCCGGCGCCTCGAACAACAGTTCGTCGTGGACCTGCAGCAACATCCGGCTCTTGAGCCCGGCCCTGGCAAGCGCGGCCGGCATGCGGACCATCGCGCGCTTGATGATGTCCGCGGCCCCGCCTTGCAACGGAGCATTGATAGCGGCCCGCTCCGCATAGCCGCGCCTGGCCGGATTCTTGTCGTGGATGCCGTCGATGAAGCAGCGTCGGCCGAACGGCGTCCGCACAAAGCCGAACCTGCGGGCCTCCTGTTTCGCCGCCTCCATGTACGCGCGGATGCCGGGATAGCGGGCGAAGTAGGCGTCGATATAGCGCTGGGCAACGGCGGCCTCGATGCCGAGCTGACGGGCCAGCCCGAAAGCGCTGATGCCGTAGATGATGCCGAAGTTGATCGCCTTCGCGCGGCGCCGGGTGAGCGGATCCATCCCGGCGAGCGGTACCCCGAACACCTCGGAGGCGGTGCGTGCGTGGATATCCTCGCCGCGGGCGAACGCGTCCTTCAGGGCACCGATATCAGCGACATGTGCAAGCAGGCGCAGCTCGATCTGTGAATAGTCGGCGCTGACGAGGAGGTGCCCGGAGGCGGCAATGAATGCACTGCGAATGCGCCCGCCTTCTTCCGTGCGAATCGGAATGTTCTGCAAATTCGGATCCGTTGAGGCGAGCCGGCCGGTCGAGGTCCCGGCCATGACGAAGCTTGTATGCACACGTCCGGTATCAGGATTGATTTCACTCACCAGCGCGTCCGCATACGTGGATTTGAGCTTCTGTAGCTGGCGCCATTCCAGCACCTTCGCCGGCAACGCGTGCCCGGCATCGGCGAGCGTCGTCAGCACCTGGGCGTCCGTTCCGAAGGCGCCGGTCTTCATACGTTTGCCGCCGCTAAGGCCCATCTCGCTGAACAGCACCTCGCCGAGCTGCTTGACGGAGCCCACATTGAAGGAGTGACCCGCAAGGCGATGGATCTCGGATTCGATTGTCGCCATCCGCTCTGTGAGCT
>JBOHMK010000088.1:0-7233 GCA_050730115.1 Acetobacteraceae bacterium | reverse complement strand
TGCTGGAGGATTTCGCCCGCTAGTTCGTCGGCATATTGGCGGCAACCCGATTTTCGGAGTGCGGCTGTCGTCAAGGCGGTAGCGGCGGAGCGCAAGGATTTTGGCGCGGCGAGCCGCTGCCGGACGGTCGGATGCGAATAGTCCGCGTCCTCCAGGCAGCGGAGCGCGAGCTCTCCCTCGAGGTCGACCGTTCGGAGCCAGTCCCGCTCGAGCGTTGCTGACATCCATAGCGATCTGCAGCCGCTGAATGTGCCAATCTTCCGGCGGAGGCCCTCGAGCTGCGCCGACGTGGGGGCGCCGGCCGCCATCAACTGCACCTCGTCGAATACCCACATTGCGTCGTTGTGCAGCAGTCCGAAGTCAACCGGCCAGCGGCTGCGGCCGACCGCGTACCCGCGCATCAAGGCGCGAGAGAGTAGAATGTCCTGGGTTCCGATGAGGATTGCGTCCCGTTCGGGAGAGCGGATCCATTCGTCGTCGGTTTCGCCGCCCATCAGAACACGCAGTTCTGACGGAAGGCGTCCCGCTGGGTCGAGTTTCGCGCTGCGAAGGTTCTGAAGCCAAGCGTGTGTTTGGTCCGCCGTCTGCTCGACGAGCGTTCGCATCGGCATGCAATAGACGAGGCGTCGTGGTGTTGTGGGGTCCTCGTGGAGCCGTTTGTAAATCCAGGCGAGGACGACAGCGGCGGTCTTGCCGAGGCCCGTGGGGATCCGCAAGAGCTCCGGCCAGGGTCCGGTTGCCAAGCGATGCTGGTAAGGGAATGGCTGCGCAACCTTGCCGGTGGCCTGTGAGAAGAATTGTTCAAAGCGCATGGATCCGGGCTCGCTCGGGCTCAACGGTGCTCGACCTTAACGTCTTCAGGAAGCCTGCCAGGGTGCGGTTGAACCCCGGACGCCGATCGCATTTGGTTCAACTGTTGCGGTTGGCGCGGGTTCCTCCGGGCGTCTCGGGCCAACTGATCGCGCTCCGACGGCGAGGGGCGAGCGGGCGGGATCGGGAGCTGGTCGCTGCCGCGTCAGCCGTTGCGCGGGACACTTTTCCTTGCCGCCGGCGGGCCGCAGGCGCCGGCGGCGGTGGAGGGCGGCGTAGTCCACCGGGTAATCGGGTTGCTGCGGGTCCAGCACCGGTTTCTCCCTCGGTTGACAGGGTTGAGATGCAAATCCTACGTGTGGTGGAGATCGGGGTCACGTCAAATTGCGCGGGGCTTGCGAAAAGGCCCGCGGTGGTCAGAAAAAGCTGCCGGCCGTCCATCGCATTGACTCAGGAGAGGAAGAGGCGGGCGGCGATATAGAGGAGGGTGGCCGCAAACACCCAGAAGACCGCCGAGTAGAGAAGATAGAAATCAAGAAAAAGTGCAAGGCCGAACTCCCTGGCGGCGGCGGCTCCGGTCGCGCGGGGGGAGAGGCGGCGGACGAGGCCGAACGGCCCCCCGGTCAGCGCACCTTCGGGCAGGCAGTCGAACGCCAGCATCGCCGCGAACGCCCCGAGCCAGCCAAGTGAAATCGTGCCGACACCCAGGAGAACGCCAGAAGCAAACCAGAACGAGGCGAACAGGAAGGCGGCAAGCGGCGCCAGCGCAGGAAGACAGAAGAGAAAGCGAAGGACGATCCAGAAGAGGGATTGCGGATCAGGAGCCTTGGGGTCGGAGACCTGGGGGTCGGGGACCTTGGCCGGAGCGGCCGGAAGCGGATTGCCTGGCATCGTCCCCCTCCCCCACAAAGAACAGTTAATGTGGGCATCATAACTGTGATGGGAATAGAGTCAAGGGCGGCGTGGACGGGTCGGGGCAAGGTTGTGAGGGGAGGATACGGGGAGTTGACGGGACGGGGAGTTCAGAATGGCGCGGCCGCTCAGGAAGCGGGTGATGACGCAATAAGGGGAGAGAGGTCCCGCCAGTCGGGGTTCATTTGCGTTATGAGGGCGAGCTTATCGTGACGGGAGCCTCCTTTGATCTGTTTTTCGCGTGCAATCGCGGATCGGGCGTCCGCCGCTGCTTCGTAGAAAACGAGCTGGTCGAGATTGTAGCGCGCCGTGAAGCCGGGGAGGGTTCTGGCGCGATGCTCAGCGATGCGGCCGGGCAGATTGCCGGTGACTCCGGTGTAGAGAACCGTGCGGTGGCGATTGGTGAGGATATAAACGAAGAACTGCCGCTCCATGGGTTTCCTCCGGGAGCAGGAGATTGCTGCGTCGCGCCGCGCGCGTCGAGCGCGCGCACGCTCCTCGCAATGACGGGTTGTGGGGGACGGATAAGCGGGGGCGGGAGATGGGCCGCCACGGCCCGTTCGGACCTCGCGGTGCTGCGCGCTGCGTCGCGCCGCGCGCGCCAAGCGCGCGGACACTACTTACAATGACGGCGTGGGGGACGGGTGCGGCGCGATGCGGCGATGGCAGGCTCGTTCGGGTGCGACGGATTTGAATCGCGGGTCGGATCAGCCGCCACTGATCGCCGTCATCACGAACACCTCGGCGCCCGGCCGCAGAGAGGCCTCGAGTGGTGCGCGCTCGCAATCGACGAAAATGTTGATGTGGCGGCGGATCCGCGGGGTCGAATCGGCGAGCCGGTCACGCATGCCGGGGAAACGCTGATCGAGGCCGCCAATCAACTCGGCAAGGGTCGCGGCGGGGAGCTCGAGCTCGGCGGGGGCCGAGGGGAACAGCGCGCGCAGCGGCGCCGGCAGATGGACCCGAACCGGGGCGGGCATCGGCCCGACCTCCCTCAGCCCGGAATGGCCAAGGTTTCGACGGAATGGATCGCCGGCAGGTGGCGGGCGATCGAACACCAGCTCTCACCTTCATCGGCGCTGGCGAAGAGTTCACCGGAACCGGTTCCGAAATAAACGCCGGCGGGGGTCAACGGGTCGGTCGCCATTGCCTGGCGCAGCACGCCGAAGAAGGCATTCTGCTGCGGCAGGCCCTGGCGCAGCGCCTGCCAGTGCGCGCCGCCGTCACGCGTGCGCCAGACCGCGGCCCGTGCTTCGGGCACGTAACGACCCGCCAACGCGCCGTTGAGCGGAACGAAATAGAGCGTGTCCGGATCACGCGGATGGGAGGCGGCCGGAAAACCGAAGCTCGAGGGCAGCCCCTGTTCGATGCTGTGCCAGGTGAGGCCGGCATCATCCGAGCGGTACATGCCGCAATGGTTCTGCTGATAGAGCCGCTCCGGCTCACCGGCAGCCATCACCAGGGAATGCACGCACTGGCCGACCTCGGGGTAGCGCTGATCCTCGGGAAAGAAATCCGCGCGCGTGCCGCGATTGCGCGGCTCCCAGCTTGCCCCGCCATCCTCGGTCGCGAACACACCGGCGGCGGAGATGGCGACGAACAGCCGGGCCGGATTCCCGGGATGCGGCACGATCGCGTGCAGGATCAGCCCCGCCCCACCCGGATTCCACTGCGGACGGCTTGGATGGGTGCTGAGCGCTGCCACGTGCCGGAAGGTCACGCCGCGGTCCTCGCTCGTGAACAGGCCCGCCGGTTCGACGCCGGCATAGAGCGTGCCGCCCGGCGCCGTGGCCAGGCTCCAGACCGATGTCACGGGCTCCTCCCCGGGCGCGTAGGCGAGGCCCTGGCTCGAATGGCTCCAGGTGGCGCCGAGATCATCGGACTTCCAGACCGCCGGCCCGAACCAGGCATTGCCGCCGCCGGCATAGATCGTGCCGGTAGCGGGATCGGCGATCACGTGCCCGATCGGCCAGGCTTCGCAGAACGGGCCACGCAGCGCGAAGCGCTGACGCGTTCCGTCGGCGTCGAGAATGAAGACACCCTTCTTCGTGCCGAGCAGGACGAGCAGTCGGTCCGGCATTGCCGATTCCTTGTCTCGATGGGGTTACGAAAAGCGGCGGGCTTGACGGATTGGTTGATATCAACAGAATAGGTGCGTGTCAAAGGGCCAATCGAAGCGCGACCAGGAACCGGCAGAGCCCCTGCCCTACGCGGTGACGATCGAGGTCCGGGATCGCTGTCTCTGTCTCTTCCTGCAGCGCGCGGCACGCGCGGCGGCGCGCCAGTTCGACGAAGCGCTGCGGCCGCATGGACTGACCAACGGCCAATTCTCGCTCCTGATGTCTCTGAACCGGCCGGAACCTGCAACTCTCGGCGCCGTCGCCCTGCTGCTGGCGATGGACCGCACGACGCTCACCGCCAACCTGAAACCGCTGGAGCGCCGGGGCCTGGTCAGGAGCCTCGCCGACGCCGCCGACGCCAGGCGCCGGCGGCTCTGCCTCACTCCCGCCGGCAGGCGGCTGCTCGCGGCCGCGCTGCCGGTCTGGCGACGCACAGAGGCGGAGATGGAAGGCAAGGTCGGCGAGACCGACGCGCCCCACCTTCGCGCGATGCTGTCGCTCTTGATGTGAAGCAGCGGTTGCGCGGTCGCGGAGCGCTGTCACGCACCGCTGCGACGGGCCGCCGCCACGGGTCGCTGCCATGGGGCGGCGGTTCTGCGTTGGTCCGTGCGTGCCGCTGGGATCTCCAGGCATCGGGTCGGGACCCGGTTCTCCGACCACGGTATGGCCGGGCCCAAGACCGGCTTCGATAAGAAAAGCGCTGGACCGGGGTGCATCGGCTTGATCTGATCCGAGCCCGGGACCAAAGCGAGCCGGCGGGGAATGAGACGATGTTGAAAGCCGAGGCGACTTACGAAGCAACCTGCCAGGCGTTCGCATGGAAGATTCCCGAGCGCTACAATATCGCGCTCGATGTCTGCGACAAGTGGGCGGACGGTTCCGGCCGGCTGGCCTTGATCACCGAAAAATCTCCGGCCGAGCAGCAGCGTTTCACCTTCGACGAGCTCAAGCAATTGTCCGACCGGTTTGCGCTTGCGCTCTCTCGTCATGGGATCGCAAAGGGTGACCGGGTCGGCATCTTCCTGCCGCAGGCCCTGGAAACTGCGGTTGCGCATCTCGCGATCTATAAGATCGGGGCGATCGCCGTGCCGCTGTTCACCCTGTTCGGGACCGCGGCGCTCGAATTCCGATTGGCCGATTCCGCCGCCAAGGTGCTCGTCACCCATCAGGAAGGGCTCGACAAGCTCGCGGCCATCCGTGCCGCACTGCCGGCTCTGGAGACGGTGTTCGTGATCGACGGCGCGCCCGCGGAGTGCGGCGCTCTCTCGTTCTGGGGCGCGCTGGAGGCGGAATCGCCCGGCTTCACGCCCGTAACGACCGCAGCCGACGACCCGGCCGTGATCATCTATACGTCAGGGACAACAGGCAAGCCCAAGGGCGCGCTGCACGCCCATCGCGTGCTGCCCGGCCATCTGCCGGGAGTGGAGATGTCGCACAATTTCTTCCCCGAACGCGCCCGGCTGATGTGGACGCCTGCGGACTGGGCCTGGATCGGCGGGCTTTTCGACGTGCTCATGCCGTCCTGGCACCACGGGATTCCGGTGCTCGCCTGCCGGTTCGCGAAGTTCGATGCTGTGCATGCCTATGATCTGATGTCACGCCACGGCGTCACTCACAGCTTCCTGCCGCCGACCGCGCTCAAGATGCTGCGGAGCATTGAAAACCCGGGCGAGCGCTGGCCGCTGGCGCTGGTCTCGGTCGCCAGCGGCGGCGAATCCCTGGGGCTCGAGCTGATCGAATGGGGCCGCAGGACTCTCGGGCTCACGATCAATGAATTCTACGGCCAGACCGAATGCAACATGATCGTCTCCTCCTGTGCGGCGCTGTTCCCGCCTGAGATCGGCAGCATGGGGAAGGCAGTCCCCGGCCACGCGATCGAGATCCTGGATTCGTCCGGCCGGCCGCTCCCTCCCGGGCGCGAAGGCGATATCGCGGTCGGCGTGCCCGATCCGGTGATGTTCCTGAACTACTGGCAGCAGCCAGCCGCGACCCGCGAGAAGTTCGCCGGCAGTTACCTCGTGACCGGCGATCGGGGCATTCGCGACGCGGCCGGATTCATCCGTTTTCTCGGCCGGCGCGATGACGTCATCACGTCCGCCGGCTACCGCATCGGCCCGGGGCCGATCGAGGATTGCCTGCTCAGCCACGCTGCCGTTGAAATGGCAGCCGTGATCGGGGTTCCCGACCCCGAACGCACCGAAGTTGTGCAGGCCTTTGTGGTGCTGCGTGACGGCTTTGCGCCGAGCGAAGCGCTGGTCCGCGAACTCCAGGACCATGTCCGGCGAAAGGCCGGCGCCCACGAATACCCGCGCCGGATCAGCTTTGTAGAAGCCCTGCCGATGACCGCGACCGGCAAGATCATGCGCAACCGACTGCGCGCGGCTCCGCCGTGAGAGAGATCCTGACCGTCAGTGGCGTCAGCCGCCTGTGCGGGGGGTTCCGCTGCGTCGATGACGTGAGCTTCGCGGTGCGCACCGGCAGCATCCATGCCGTTATCGGCCCGAACGGCAGACGGCAAGACGACGCTGTTCCGACTTCTCACGGGGGTGCTGCGGCCGAGTGCGGGCGAGGTCCGCTTCGAGGCACCGCCCTCCTGGGCCTGGGCTTCTTCATCCGCCGCCGCCACCGCGGCTGACGAGACCGCCCGGATCCGGAATGCGGCGCCTTCGGGCGCCGCATTGCTTTTGACCTGCTACCAGAGCGTTTCCGTGATGTGACCCCTATCGAGCGCCTGGAGAGCGGCTCCGGCGGGATCTGGATCGCCACGTCGCGCCGCGCGCTTCGCGCGCGTTGCTCCTCGCGATGACGGCGCGGGGTTCGATGATGCGGCAGCGCGGAGTGGTCCAAATGCGCGGCTTCACGGAATCGGTATGCTACCAGCTTTGGTTCTTGAGTGATTCGCCCTCACCCGGCGCGCTGCCGCTCGCCACCATGTCCCACAGGGCGAGGGGAAGGAAGCTGGTCGCGGGCAGCGTGCCACTCAAGTCTGATCCGGAGTAGTACCTTCAGGCGCCGTGTACGGCCCGGCTGTCCGCCGGTGCCTCGGCCCGCTCCTTCATGCCGTAGTCGCGCTCGACGGCGGCGACGCGCAGGCGGTAATTGGCAAACACCCCTCCCCTGCCCTTGCGCTGCGTGGCGCGATGCGCCGGCAGGTTACGCCAGGCACGGACCGCTTCCTGATCGCGCCAGAAAGAGAGCGAGACGATCTTGTCCGGCTCGGTGATGCTGCGGAAGCGCTCGACCGAGATGAAGCCGTCGATGTTCGACAACTCGCTTTTGAGTGCGGCCGCGAGCCCGAGATATTCGTCCATCCGGCCGGCGGCCGGCCAGACCTCAAAGATGACGGCGATCATGCGCGCACCAGGGGCGCATGCGGCGCGGAGACGAGACG
>JBOHMK010000087.1:0-7594 GCA_050730115.1 Acetobacteraceae bacterium | reverse complement strand
ATCATCATTCGTGGATTGCCGAACAGAGAGAGCGACGACATCACGCCGACCACCGGCGGTTTGGGATGCGCGAGTTCCAGCACCAGCCGCGTCAGGTCGTATTCAAGGAACCGCTCGCGCTAGGGATCGAAGAACGGAATCGTGCGCTCGGTATTGATGAGATTGGTGCCGACGAGGCCGAAATAGACCTTGGCACCACCGTTCTCCAGCGGCACGCCGGTGAGACCATAGCCGAGCGCCTGGTCTTCGGTCCGGCTGAATGGCAGCGGATCGAAGAACTCGAGCTGGATCATGCCCCGGGCACGCGCCGCGTACTGCCGCAGCATCTGACGCACCCGGCCGGCATATTCGCCATAAAGCGGTAGCCGGGCCCCGAGCGTGCGCGAGTAGTAGAGGCGAAGCGTGATCGGCTGCTTGAGGTCGGCGAGGATCGTGCGTGTGCCTTTGGAAAGCGTGTAGATCCCGCCCTCGGTGAAATCCAGATGCGCGTTGGCGAAACGGGCGCCGACGAACAGGTTGACGCCGATCGCGATCGCGCCAACCGCGATCACCGCGACCACGGAAGACCAAAATCGGCCGCTCGAAGTGCGCATCGCCTCAGCTCGCCTTGCGGTGATCGACGACGATCACGTTCAGAAAGAGCCAGAAGCCAATGAAGCTCACGAAGAAGACCAGGTCCGAAAGGCTGAACAGTCCCTGCGAGATCTCGCGGAACCGCTGGATCACCGAGAAGCCGCGGGCAATCGCGGCCAGGGTGGGAACGTTGTGATCAAGGAAGTCAGTGACCACCGAATAGCCGGAGACGGCAAAGACGAAGCAAATGGCGATCCCGAGCACGAAGGCAATCACCTGGTTCTTGGTCATCGCCGAGGTCGCCGAACCGACCGCCAGAAACGCCCCGGAAACCAGCACGCCACCAAGATAGCCGGCGGCGATCACCCCGTTGTCCGGAGAGCCCAGGATATTGACGGTGATGACGAAGGGAAACGTCAGCACGAGGGCAATGATGCAGAACGCCCAGGCGGCCAGAAACTTGCCGATCACGGCCTCGGTCTCGGTAACGGGAAGGGTGAGCAACAGCTCGATCGTGCCGAGCCTGCGCTCCTCGGCCCAGAGTCGCATGCTGATCGCGGGCACGAGCAGCAGGAACACCCAGGGCAGGAAATCGAAGAACGGCACGAGATCGGCCTGGCCGCGGGTGAAGAAGCCGCCGGCATTGAACGTCAGCGCGCCCTGGAGCACGAGAAAAATGACGATGAAGACAACCGCAACCGGCGTTGCGAAATAACCGGCAAGCTCCCGGCCCGCGATCACCAGGACGTTGCGCATCAGGCCGCCTTCGGAAGTACTGTCGGGCACGTGATGGCGCGAAACACCTCCTCGAGCCGCCCGGAGGGATCGCGCGCGGCGAGTGCCTTCGGCGTGTCGTCGGCGACCACCCGGCCCCGGGCGATGATGATCGCGCGCGTGCAGACGGCTTCGACTTCTTCGAGGATGTGCGTGCTGATGACGATCGCCTTCGCCGGTGCCAGTCTCTCGATCAGCGTGCGCACCTCATGCTTCTGGTTGGGATCGAGGCCATCGGTCGGCTCGTCGAGAACCAGTACGGGAGGATCGTGCAGCAGCGCCTGCGCCAGCCCGACACGCCGCTTGAAGCCCTTGGAAAGTGTCTCCACCGGCTGCAGGCGCACGCTTTCGAGTTCGGTAAGCGCGATCGCCGCGGCCACCCGCGAACTGAGCGCGGAGCCGCGATAACCGCGGATGCGAGCCGTGAAGCGCAGGAATCCGGCAACCGTCATCTCCGGGTAGGTCGGCGCCCCCTCGGGCAGGAAGCCGAGCGCACGGCGGGCGGCGACCGGCTCCGTCATCACATCATGCCCGGCAATGCGGGCGCTGCCTGCAGAGGGCGTGATGAAGCCCGCCACCATGCGCATGGTGGTGGTCTTGCCGGCACCGTTCGGGCCAAGGAAGCCCAGTACCTCGCCCGCCTCCAGGCTGAAGGAAACGTTATCGACTGCGGTGAAGCTGCCAAACCGCTTGCTCAGGCCCAGGATCTCGATCAGTGCCAACGCACGTCCCCTCCTTCCGGGGGCCTTGCGGGCCGCCCTTGCCAGCCGGGGCTGCGGTCTAATGGAATTCCCGCGCTTTGCAAACAAGTCCCCGGCGGACGCCCGCCGATTGCAGAGACTTCATCACGCTGCCATATGAGGGCCCGCCCGCCGCAGGCGATTCCAACCCGCCCGCCGCAGGCGATTCCAAACCTGTGCGCCGCGGGCGATTTCCAGCAGGCGGAATCGGCTCTATAGGACCAGCGCCAATGACGGCGGTTCCTTTCCCTCTCGATTCCGAGCGCCGGCGCCTGCTGTACCGCGCGACCCACCGCGGCACCGCCGAATGCGACCACTTGGTCGGCGGATTCGTCGCCTCGCGGATCGCCGGAATGAACCAGGCGGAGCTGACCGAGCTCGCGGCTCTTCTCGCGCTGCCCGATCCCGATCTCGTCGCCTGGCTGACCGGCCGCCGGCTCATTCCTTCCTGGCATGACGGCCCGTTGCTCCGGGCGATGCGGGACGCAGCGCTTCGATGAAGCCGCTCACTGTCTATGGCGCGCCGGAAGGTGCCGACGCCTTGCTGCTGGCAGAAAGGCGCGAGGAGCACCAGGGCTCGGTGCTGCATGTGGCGCGCGATGACGCGCGCATGGCCCGAATGGCCGAAGCGCTCGGCAGCGTTGCTCCCGAGATCGAAACGCTGTTGTTTCCGGCGTGGGACTGCCTGCCCTACGATCGTGTCTCGCCAAAGCCCGGGCTGGTTGCAGAGCGCGTCGCGACGCTGGCACGGCTGCTCGCCCCGATCGCGAAACCGACGATCGTGCTCGCAACCGTTAACGCCCTCGTCCAGCGTACCCCGCCGCGTGCCGCGCTCAGCGGACGGAATTTCAACCTTGCCACGGGTGCCGACCTCGACGTCGCCGGACTCATCCGATTCCTCGAAGGCAACGGCTATGGACGGAGTGCAACCGTCCTCGAGGCGGGCGAGTTCGCGGTCCGCGGCGGCATCATCGATCTCTTCCCCGCCGGTTGCGAAGAGCCGGTGAGACTCGATCTCTTCGGCGACCGGCTCGAAAGCATCAGGCGCTTCGATCCGGCAACACAGCTAAGCGGAACTGCGATCGGGAGCCTGGTGCTGCTTCCGGTGTCCGAGGTGCCATTCGACCGCACGGCGATCGCGCACTTCCGCAGCGCCTGGCGCGAACGCTTCGGCAATGCGGCCAGCACCGACCCGCTCTACCAGGCCGTCTCCGAAGGACGGCACCACCCGGGCATGGAGCACTGGCTGCCGCTGTTCCACGATCATCTCGAAACGCTGCTCGATTACCTGCCGCTGGCCTCGGTTTCGTTCGACCACCAGGCCGATGAGGTGCTTCAGGCGCGGCTCGAGATGATCGCCGATCATTACGAAGCGCGACGCATTCCGCCGCGCGACGGCGAATCCCCGTACCGGCCGTTGCCTCCGGACCTGCTCTATCTCGACCGGACCGGATTCGAGGCCATGCTCGCTCCGGCGCGCGTGTTCGCCTTCAGCCCCTATGCGCGGCCCGACGGCGCACCCGGCATCGATGGCGGCAGCCGCCCCGGTCCGCTGTTCACTCACGGCGGAGAACGCGCCGGCGAAGACCTCTTCCGCCAACTCGGCGAGACCGCGAGACGCTGGGCGAATGAGGGCAGGAAGCTCGTCCTTGCCGCGTGGACAGAAGGCTCCCGCGAGCGCCTTCTGCATCTCCTCTCGGAACATGGGTTCCCGAATGCCCGGCGCCTGGCCCGCTGGGCGGAGATCGCGGGGCTCGAAGCCGGCCAGCCGGGCGTCCTCGTGCTCGGCCTCGAGCGTGGCTTCGTCGCCGGGGACTTCGCGGTGGTGGCCGAGCAGGATCTGCTCGGCGAACGCATCAGTCGCCCCCCCCGGCGGAAGAAGTCTGCCGACGAACTGATCGCCGAGGCCGGCGAGCTTGCCGCCGGCGATCTCGTCGTTCACCAGGAATATGGAATTGGCCGCTATGACGGCCTCGCCACGCTCGCGGTTGACCAGGCGCCGCACGACTGCCTCAGGCTAATCTATGACGGCGGCGAGAAGCTCTTCCTCCCGGTCGAGAATATCGAGCTGCTGTCTCGATTCGGCACCGCCGACGGTGCGGTGCAGCTCGACAAGCTCGGAGGCGCGGGCTGGCAGACGCGCAAGGCGCGCATGCAGCACCGCATCCGCGACATCGCCCGCGAGCTAATCGCGATCGCCGCCGAACGCAAAGTGCGTGCTGCCCCGGAACTCGCGCCACCGGAGGGCAGCTTCGAGGAATTCTGCGCGCGCTTCCCCTTCGCCGAGACCGAGGACCAGGCGCGCGCCATCGGAGATGTGCTGCAGGATCTCGCCTCCGGACGGCCGATGGACCGGCTGATCTGCGGCGATGTCGGATTCGGCAAGACCGAGGTCGCGCTCCGCGCCGCCTATGTCGCCGCCATGGCCGGCACACAAGTGGCGGTGGTGGTGCCGACGACGCTGCTCTGCCGGCAGCATTTCCGCACCTTCTCCGCCCGCTTCGCCGGAACCCGCGTCAAAATCGCGCAACTTTCGCGGCTGGTTCCGGCCAAAGAGGCGGCGTCGGTCCGCGAGCGGCTGGCGCAAGGTGAGGTCTCGATCGTCATCGGCACGCATGCGCTGTTGGCGAACAGCATCCGGTTCGCCGCCCTCGGCCTCCTGGTGATCGACGAGGAGCAGCATTTCGGCGTTGCCCACAAGGAACGACTGAAGAGCCTGAAAAGCGACGTCCACGTGCTCACTCTCACGGCGACACCAATTCCGCGCACGCTGCAGTTGGCACTTTCGGGTGTGCGCGAAATGAGCCTGATCGCCACTCCGCCGATCGACCGGCTTGCTGTCCGCACCTTCATCATGCCATTCGATGCGCTCGTCATCCACGAAGCCATCCAGCGCGAACGCTTTCGCGGCGGCCAGATCTTCTGCGTCGCACCCCGCATCGAAGATCTGCCGCGGATGGCCGCACGCCTGAAAGAAATCGTGCCCGAGGCGCGGATCCTCGAAGCACACGGGCGGCTCGCCGCCAGCGTCCTCGAAAAGGTCATGACCGAATTCAGCGAACAGCGCGCAGACATGCTGCTGTCGACGAATATTATCGAGAGCGGGCTCGACATGCCAGCCGTCAACACGCTGATCGTGCATCGTGCCGATCATTTCGGGCTTGGCCAGCTTTATCAGCTTCGCGGGCGGATCGGCCGCGGCAAGCAGCGAGGTTATGCGTATCTCACATGGCCGCCGAACCAGGTGCTTTCGGCGAGCGCCCAAAAGCGGCTTTCGGTGATGCAGGCGCTGGACAGCCTCGGCGCCGGATTCACGCTCGCCTCGCACGATCTCGACATCCGTGGCGCCGGGAACCTGCTCGGCGAAGAGCAGTCGGGCCACATCCGCGAGGTCGGCATCGAGCTCTATCAGCAAATGCTCGAAGATGCGGTGGCCGAGCTTTCCGGCCGCGACGGAGAGGGCCGCAGCGCGGAACGCGAATGGACGCCGGGCATCAGCCTCGGCCTCCCGGTTCTGATCCCGGAAACCTACGTTGCCGACCTGCCGGTCCGGCTCGGGCTTTACCGCCGGATCGGGGCGCTCACTTCCGATGCCGAATCCGAAGCCGTGGCGGCCGAGCTGGTCGATCGCTTCGGCCGGCTTCCCGCCGAGGTCGAGAATCTCTTTGCGGTGGTCGCCCTGAAGCGCGCCTGCCGTGCCGCCGGCGTGGAACGGCTGGAGGCGGGGCCGAGAGGGCTTCTTCTCAGCTTCCGCAGCAATCAGTTCCGCAATCCGGGCGGGCTCGCAGCCTGGTTGGCGACGCAGAAAGGCGGTGTCCGGCTCCGCCCGGATCACAAGATCGCGCTCGCGCGCGCACTCGATTCAGGCGCCAGGCTGGCGGCGGCGCGGCAACTGCTGGCGGACCTCGTTGCGATCGCCGAGCGCGCCGAGGCCGCATAACAGCAACCAGCCGGAGTCTCCGCTCCGCGATCACTCCCCACTTCGCAGCATCATTTCGTTACCTATCGTGTGATTTCATTTCAATGCCGTTCTTCACGCGCATTGCCCCCGCCACGGAATTGCCACGCTACTATCAACCAAGTGCCATGTGCTTGGCGTACGGTGGCGCGCTTGCTGGTGGCAAGGAGAACTCAGGATTTGATTCGATCGCAACCGCTCTGGATCATCGGGGCGCCGCGATCCGGAACGACGTTCCTGGCGGCGGTGCTCAACACGCATCCGATGATCACGCTCAGTAACGAGGCCCGCCTTGGCCTGCTCTTCAAGCAGCTCATCGAGGCCGACTGCGCGCGGCCCGATCTCCTTGATCCCGGCCACCGTGCGCGATTCCAGTCCTTCATCGAACGTCGTGGCGGGGCGCTCATCGAGGAGTACTATCGTTCCGTGCTTGGCGTCGCGACCCCCGTCTGGGGTGACAAACACCCGCCCTATGCGGACCCCACGGTCCTCAGCGGCCGGGTCGGCTCACGGCCGCAGCTCCCGGTATCCGGGTCCTGTCTCGACCTGTTGCGCAGCATGCTGCCGCAATCGAAGTTCATTCATATCCGGCGTGAGCCGGCAGCAGTTGCCCGTTCGCTGGTCGGCAAAGGGTGGATCGGATCGCTGAGCGAGGGCGTCGCGGTCTGGCGCCAGTATATCCGGGAAATCGAGAGCTTCTTTGCCGGGCTCGATCGGGACCAGTGCCTGACGATCGGCTATTCCGACCTCATCGACGAACCCGAGGACACCGCCGCCGCGATCGTCAACTTCCTCGAGATCCGGGACCCGGAACCGCTCAGCCGCTTCCTCAGGGCCGAGCGGCGGGCACCGACGCCGTTCAGCGGGCCGGTGAGCGATCTCCTCCGCGAGGCCTATCGGGCCTGGCGGCCGGAAGGAGCCTCAGTCCCAGTGGTCGCCTCAGCCGACGAGTGACGCCGGCTGCGCTCAGCCGACCAGCGTGAGCCGCCCGACCCGCCGCCCGATCAGCGTATCGTAAGCCGCGAGGTAGTCCTCGGCCATGCGCCGCGACGTGAAGCGACGTTCGAATTCCTGACGAATGGCGGTCCTCGAGAGGCGATCGACGCGATCGACGGCCGCGACCGCCGCGCTCTCGTCATTGACGATGAAACCGGTCAGCCCGTGCTCGACGATCTCAGGCACGGAGCCGTGGCCGTAGGCGATCACCGGCGTCCCGCAGGCCATCGCCTCGATCATCACCAGCCCAAACGGCTCGGGCCAGTCGATCGGCATCAGCAGCGCACGAGCCCCGGACAGAAACTCCGGTTTGGCGTCGTCATTGATCTCGCCGATGAACTCGGTGTCCGGACCGAGCATCGGCCGGATCACGTCCTCGAAATAGGCCTCGTCCACGCGGTCCACCTTGGCCGCGATGCGCAGCGGGAGGCCGGCTGCCCGGGCGATCCGGATGGCGCGATCGGGCCGCTTCTCGGAGCAGATCCGGCCCAGGAAGGCGAGGTAGGAGGGTTCGACCGGGCGCGGCGTGAGCAGCGTCGGCGGCAGGCCGTGA